>JAJYBV010000008.1 GCA_021778805.1 Chloroflexota bacterium
CCCTTACGAATCCCTGGATATGTGTACCGTGCGGTATTGTATTTTTTTATAAAAATATTTTTGGGGACGCCCCAAACCCCGCGCAAGGGGCTACCGCCCCTTACGAATCCTTGGTTACGAGGTATATTTTATCCCTCTTTAATAATGAAAGATCATAATCATGTGGCTTGTTTCCTCACTCCACCACCCATATCGATATGCGCAACACTCATTCTTTCGCAAGATTTACAGTAGTAAAACAAACACTGCACGGTCACACATGAGGCCATGCAATCCGGTAGGGGCGACCCTTGCGGTCGCCCTTGCTGCCCGGCAATCACTATTGCCCTGTGGGATATTTGATATAAATATATAATTTGGGGACACCCCAAACCCTGCGTAAGAGGCTACCGCCCCTTACGTATCCCGGTGTATGGTGCGGAGGTTGTTTATAAAAAAGATATTTTGGGTGACACCCCAAACCCCGCGCAAGTTCTGCAAATCAAATAGCGCAGCAACATGGCAGCGAACCACTATCGCGCATATTCCGCTTCAATTTTAAGCAATGTATCGCAAATATATTGAATAGCGTTTGGAATATATCCCCGATTCCGAATAATGATTGCGGTGTACAAATCGATTGGTCCGGCTTCTGGGGTAAGGAGATGCAGATGTTCTCTTAAATGCGAGGCAAGCGCTAAACTGCGATGCGATACAATGGTAATTCCTGTGTTTTGCGCTGTCATGCGCAATAATGTCAGGCTTTCAGCGCCTTCACAAAGAATATGTGGTGTAACTTGCGCTTCTTCAAAACGGCGCATAATTTGTGATCTTAATGGGCCTTGATCGCTGGAAAGCAATAATAAATCCTCGGAGGCGATTTCTTGCCATGAAATTGTTTTTCTCTTTGCCAGCGGGTGATCTTTATGTGAAACGATATAGGTTCTCTCCTGATACAAATTAATGGCCTTTAAATCCGTTTCATGAAAATTTTCGGCTTTTTCGGCAATCCGTACAATACCTAGATCTAATGTTCCATCACGAACCATTTGTGTGATTTTTGTTGTGTTTCGTTCCCGCACTTTTACTGTTAAATGTGGATGCTCTACTTTAATTGCGCTTAATAATTTCGGTATGAAAATCAATGTTGCTGTAGGAAATGCGCCGATGGTTATTTGCCCCTCCAGCTGTTTTGTTTTATGGTGATTTTCAACTAGTGTATCGCGCGCGATTTGCAGCAAATTGGCGGTTTGTTTTTTTAGGGCTTCTCCTTCCTCTGTAAGTTGAAAGCCGTTTGCGGGGGTATTTTGTTGAATTAAAACGCACTGCATGTTTCGTTCTAAGTTGTGTATGTAGGTATTGAAGGAGACCGGTGTTATGTTCATTTCACGCGCGGCGCGGGCGCGGATTTTTAATTGTGAAAGCAACCAAAAAGCCTGTATTTTTTTTGAAAAAATTCCCATTTGAAAGCAATCTAAAAATAAATCTATATCGTAGTCCATACTATTCCTGATTAATGTGTTTTAGCCGCCCAAATATTGCAATCGTTCCGGTAAATGCATGGATATTGAATATTATAACATAAAAATATTTTTAAGTTGCCCTTAACTTCTCTCAGTGTCTTCACTCCAAATGCGCTGTAATTCCGTGCTGGTTGCTAATACATCCGGTAATGCGCCAGATGTTTCGATAACTCCTTCTTTCAGTACAATTATCTGATCGGCGCGCCGCAATACTTCCTTCCGATGCGATACCACAATATAGGTTAATTGCTGCGTGTTTGTTAGGCGATCCCATAATATCTTCTCTGTGTGCACATCTAACGCGCTGGAGAGATCATCGCATATAAGTAATTGCGGCTGCTGGTATAAAGAGCGTGCGGCCGCAGTGCGTTGTATTTGCCCTCCGGAAAGCCGCACACCATGCGCGCCAACTACGGTTTCATAACGATTCTCCATTTGCACAATATCATTTTCCAGAACCGCCGCATATACAGCTTTATCACTGCGTTCTGTGTCGGTGTCCTTTGTAAGCGTAATGTTATGTATAAGTGTGTCGCTGAACAGATTCGGTACTTGTGGTATATACGCAGATCGCGGCGGTGTAAGCATAGTTTTGTTCTTTTCTATTTGTGCGCCATTCCAAAGAACTTCGCCGCAGTGCGGTGTAATTATGCCTAAAATGGCTCGCAGCAGTGTCGTTTTCCCAGAACCGATGCGCCCGGTTATCACAATAAATTGGCCGCGCTGCGCTGTAAATGAAATATTGCTTATCCCTGCCTTTGCCCCGGAATATTGATAAGTTAAATTATGAATGGCTAACTCGCGCAATGGCTCATGCTGATCGGTTTTTTTTTGCTGTAGAACTTCGGCAGGATCTTCGTTTTCCGATAAATAGAGTTTATGAACTGCAGTAAGTGTGTGTTCATGCGCGTTTGGCGTTAGCCGCTGCAGTCGTGTAAAAGAAACCGCGCTTTTAGTCATATTAATTTGCGCATTTCCCCAAAAAGCCAGCGCAATGGTTAGCCTGCTGAGCAATGAAATGTAAAAGGCAAAATCCCCAACAGAGAATTGTTTTGATATGATTGCCTCTGCGCTGGCAATTAAAACAATGCCTACACCGATATTGTACATATTTAAATTTAATGTTCTAAATATTTCTGAAGTAAATAAATCGGTTACCGCAAATTTTCGGCGCGCCTCATTCAGACCTGCTATTCTATCTGCCATGCGCCGCTCTGCTCCCGATACTTTTATGGCTAACGATGCGCCAAATGTTTCTCCAATAGCGTCGGTTACCTTTGCGGCAGCCTCGCGATTTGCCGCACGAAACTTTGCCAGCTTCCGGCCGGTAACTGCCGCAGTAATTATTATCACAGCATAAGGCATCAGCGTTAGAAGTGTGACGGTAACATTAATGTAAAGCATAATTGCTGCGCTGATACATAAAAATATGGATATTCCCAAACTGTCGGTAAAAATATCAATTAAATCGATTAATGCATATGTATCATCCCGCAGATTGCTGATAATTTCTCCGGCAGAATCCGGCAATGCCTGCGCGCCGTTCTCATCGATAATCCATTTGAAGATATTTCTTCGCAGCAGTGTATAAATCCAATATTCAAACGTGAGAAAACTGTATGTTCCTCCCATAAATGTTGCAACACGCATACCAACGATGCTGAGCAGCAGAATAATAGCGGTAGTTATGTTGAATTGCGCGGGAGCGTTCTGTGTCAGCCCTGTAAAAAAAATACCTATTGCCAAGCTGATTCCCAGCGGCAATATATAATTAGCAATCCATAATACACTGTTGATAAACGCCAATGCAGGATTCATCCGTAAAATTTTTCCTATTACCTTGATTGCGTACTTCAAAATAACGCCTCCGCAGAGTTTGCTTTCAGCAATCCCGAATAATATGATTGTGGATTATTTGCTAGCCGTTCGCGCGTGTCATATTCAATAATCTTTCCATTTTCCAGCGCCATTATATAATCTGCCTGTTGAATGGTTTTTAATCGGTGCGCAATAATAATTCCGGTTCTGCCGGCTAGTAACTGCTGCATGCAGTTTGTCATCAGCGATTCCGTTATCGGATCTAACCGGGAAGATGGCTCATCCAAAATCAGAATCTTGGGATTTTGCAAAAATAAGCGCAGAAACGCCAAAAACTGCGTTTCACCGGCGGAAAGCCCGGAGCCATGCGATTCCAGCATAGTGTCCAGCCCATTTGGCAGCTGATTTAACCAAAAGTCTAATCCCATCGAATGAATCAACGCAAGGATAGTGTCATCTGCTATTGCCGTATTGCAAAAAGTGATGTTCTCGCGAACCGTAGCGTGAAATAGCTGTATATCCTGAGGCGCAACCGCAATATGCGCTCGCAGATCCCTTATGTCTACTGTGCGTATATCAGTTGTTCCAATGAAAATGCTGCCTTCTTGCGGATCATATAATCTTGCCAGCAGTCGCGAAAGCGTTGTTTTTCCGCTGCCAGTTCGTCCAATGACACCAACAGTTTTACCTTCCGGAATATGCAAAGTGATGTCGTGAAGCGCCGGAGTTTGCGCGTCGTCATAAAAAAATGTGACATGCTGCATGGTAATATCAGATTTTTCCTCGCGCAAGCTGCTGGAACCGCCGATTATTTTGTTGGAAACTGCAAACAGCTCGGTAATGCGTTTAGCGCTGGATTGCGCGCTTTGCATTTTCTGTGTTTGCTGGGTAAGCTGTTCTATCGGATTTTGCAGAATGCTGATATATTGATAAAATACAAATACCGCGCCGAGTGTAATAGCGTGATGACTGTATAAAAGATAGCTGACAACAAGAATAATCGCCGTTGTGCTGTAATAAGACACATAGGTAACCGCCCATGTTATCGTCTTCATAAAATTGCTGCTTCTGCCATTTTTAAACATCTTTTTTGCAGAAAGCAAATAGGTATAGAGCGCATATGGCGCGCCACCGTTATAGGTAATATCTTCACGGCCGCGCAGCGCTTCTTCCATAAAACCAAACAGCTCAGCGTCGGCCTGCCTTTCATTTACTCCGGCGCGCACGACCGCAGAGTTTGTTAAGCGAATCAGCAATACAGATCCGGCAAGGCTGCCAAAAAAGATGAGTCCGGCAACTCCATTTACAAAAGCAATACTTATTGATATTCCTATAGCCATAAGACTATAACCAATAATACGCACGATAAATTCAGCAAAAAAATTTGCCAAAACCGTTAAATCACCATCTATTCGTTCAATGAATTCACCGGGAGTTTTGCTGTTCAGCCATGATTGATCGCGCGTTAAACAATGCAGCAATAAATCTTCCCGCAGCGCGTTAGATGCCCTCCAGCCAATATCTTGGCTGGTATAAGCTGCTGCTAACGACAGCGCATAAGCAAACACAGCAAACAGCAAGAAAAACGCAGCGTCAGCATAGAGGACGTGTACGCTGCCTCCGGATACAGCAGAATTAATAAAGTTTTGCGCAAATATAGGGTTAATAATCTGCAGCGTGATGGACGCCAAAACACAAATTGACATTATGGCAAAGCGCAGTTTCAATGTCAATAAATAGCGAAAAAATAGAAATAAACCGGTATTTGGTTGTTTCACTTGCATATGCAGAGGCTCCGCAGTATTGTTTGATAAATTGATTTAAAGTCAAAAAAAAGTAATTACTCAGGAAGTAAAAAAGCAGGAGATGCAGGAGGCAGCATGCCTCCTGACGGGGCCTGGGGTGTCCCCCGATTCCTCTTATCTTTCCCTCTGTGTGGATCTTGTCAATATCCCCCGAGTGGTTACAAAAAAATGGCTCTTTTTCAGCAAAAGAGCCAAGGATATTTTATAATTTATTGCGAAATAAACGCAAATGTTCCGGTTTTCGTTTCCCGATTAAACACAATGGTTATCTTTAACTATGCAAACCTTTTTGGATAATCTCCCGAAACTCATTGATGAGTTCCTGATTCCACTCGCTGCCATGTTCAGCGCGCGCCTGAGTTAAAGCAGCGCTGACAGCTTTTTTGCCCTCATCACTCATTTTATCAAATTCAAAAGCGCTGGTTCCTTCGGGAGCAAAAGATGGATCTGACTGAAGCGCTGCTTTAGCGGCTTCCACCAGCCCGGCCGTTGCTTTTGGCGATCGCTCAATCACAAATCCCAACTCATTCAAATGCTCATCTAACAGAATAAACACCGGAATGGAGCGATATTTCCCTTCTTTTAAATAGGAATCGATTAAGTCGGTATTCTGGTCACGTAAAAATACCACTATCTCCGGCGCTCCGGCGCGCTGCGCTAATTGCTGCACAACCGGTAATCCGGCGATAACATCTCCGCACCAATCTTCCGCAATTGTTACTATGGTTACTTTTTGCGGAAGATGCCCAAAGAAATGCACATCTTCATCGCGAATTACTGCGGTTTCGCTATTTTTTTTGAACAATTCCTGATTTTTTGTCATAGATTGCTCAAATTGCTGAACCGTCATACCTTGCGCTAATCGCTCGGTTGTAAATTGAAATCCCATGTGGATAAATCCTCTGTTTGTATGTATGTTGCGCTAACGTGCGCCACATTAAAAAAATACCATAATTTTCTTAGAATTTTCCAAAGACTTCAATTTATATAGCATGGCGTGTTGCGTTGCGCTCGCGAACATGCTACACTCGTAAGAGAGCAATCAATGAAATGGAAAGGATCTCTGCCAATCGTGTGGAGTGTTTGGTTAGATTATTCAGGTCTTCGGCAATTATTTCCTTCAATTATCAGGCCCAAATTGCGGTATGGGCGTCCTTTTAAACAAATTATCCCGCTGCCCGGCAGCCGATGGGTTCGGGTTGAAAATCTTCAATCCGGTATTAGTGATGAAGATGTTACCGTTGCGCTTACCGGCAGTTTAGGAGTATTTGATGACGCTTTGCCGCATGCGTCTAAACTGTTCTTAGGAAAACAATCCGTTGGTGTCGTTACGGAAATCGGCTCCGATGTTTCGCTGTTTCATATCGGTGACAGAGTTGCCCTGCAATCCGAAGCGCGTTCATCGTGCGCTTCTTTGGGGCTTTCCCCTGCGTGTTCCGCATGCGCATCCGGAAACCCCGCGCTGTGCGATCACCGCGCATTGCCGTGGAATGGAGCCGGCGCCGGATGGTCTGATTCGATGATTATGCATGAATCTCAGCTGTTTCCTGTGCCCGAACCATTAACCAATGATCAGGCGCTTTTGCTGGAGCCGGCGGCGCGCGCCGTTCGCGCAGTTTTATTAAGTGGATTAGAGCCTGGCGCACGCGCGCTGATTATCGGCGGTGGATTAACCGGCCAATTAGTTGCGGCAAGCATTCGCGCATTGGTCCCTGGGGTAGATATTACACTGGCAAGCAATTATTCTCACGAAAAAACTGCCGCCGCCGCATATGGTGTGCAACAATTTATTCCCGAAACGCCCAATGAAATGCTGGCGCAGGGCATAGAGCTGACTAACGCGCAGGTGTGGAAACGCCCCGGCAAGCAAATATTCTTAGGCGGATTCGACCGGGTGTTTATTTGCCGCAGCGCTAAAAAAACCTTTGAAACCGGCTGTCGGCTGGTGCATAGCGGTGGCGCACTTGCGCAAATCGCGCGCCCGATGAACCACCAGCAAAAAATCGACGCTTCGCTGTGGCGCAATGAAGCGCAGATCCTGCATATCTATGGCCCCGGCAGCGAAACACTTCCGGATGACATTTCAGATAGCATCGGGTCGCGTTCCTCTACCCTCGCGCTGGCGGCGCGGCATATGATGAAAAATCGTTTGGTAACCGATGGGCTGATCTCGCACAAAATTGCGCATACACAGTTTGATCAGGCGCTGCGCATTGCAAGTGATATCAATAAATTTCAAACAATCCATACTGCGCTGATTTTCCAAAATCCGGCGCCGGCGCAACCCTGAATTTCACGCAGAGTCGCGTTTCATTTTTTAAGCAGAAAGTTGCTTTGTATGACCAGAACAGAACTGAAAGATAAACATATTGCTATTATCGGCTTGGGCGTGGAAGGCGCCGCTCTAGCGCAATTTGCCGCCGCGCATGGCGCAGCATCTATTTCTATTACCGATATGGCGCCGGCGGAAAAATTAAAAAAATATACCGATTCCCTCGATCATCTTGCGGCGCCGATTCAATACTATTTTGCAGGCAACCATAGCGAGGTTTGGCTGAATAAGGATATTCTTTTTGTCAGCCCCGGTATTACCCCGGGATTTGCTATATCATTGCCCGGAATAAACGAGGCTGTGCAAAGCGGCGCAAAAGTATCGAACCACACTCAACTGTTTTTGGAATGGTGTCCGGCAAAAGTAATTGGCGTTACCGGCAGCTCGGGCAAAACAACCACAACTACTCTGCTTGGCGCTATGCTGCAGCACGGTTTAGACCGCAAGGTGTATGTTGGCGGAAATTTGGGAACCTCACTTCTAAACGAAGTAGACGCCATGACTGCTGATGATGTAGTTGTGCTTGAATTAAGTGAAGTGCAGCTTGCCCGATTATCGATTAGTCCGCATATTGGCGTTATTACCAACATCACGCCGGATCATCTGGATCGGTACGGTACTTTTGAACGCTATGTAGAGGCGAAGCGGCAGTTGGTAAAATATATGGATAGCGGTGACTATGCCATTTTAAACGCAGGAAATATCCCAAGCCAGGAATCTGCCGAGTATACTGCCGCTAAATCGCTGTTTTTCAGCGCAAAGTATAGCGAAACTGCACAAGCCTACGCGCACGAAGACGCTTTATGGATTCACTGGGATAATGAAGCGCCGCAGCAATTATGCGCTTTTGCGGATATTACACTGCCCGGCGCGCATAACCGCGAAAATATTCTTGCGGCGGCGTTGGCTGCATTACTGGCAGGCGCCAGCATTCCTGCGCTGCGCGAAACAATTCAATCGTTCGACGGTGTGCGGCATAGATTAGAGTTTGTAAAAGAGTGGCGCGGCGTAAAATTTTATGATGACAGCATCGCTACATCACCACAAAGAGCGCTGGCAGCTGTGCGCGCGTTTTCCTCACCCAAACTGATGATTCTCGGCGGCAAAAATAAAGATTTGCCTTGGGAAGATTTTGCCGAAGTTATCGTGCGCAATGTGCGCGCAGTGGCGCTTCTCGGCGCCGCGCAGCCATATATTGATTCGTGCATTCGCGCGGCGCAGCAACGCGTTATTAAGGAAGAACAGGTTTTAGAAACTATTTGTTATGTAACAACTATCGAAGCAGCAGTAAGCGAACTTGCCGCTATTGCGCGCCCCGGCGATACACTGCTGCTATCACCCGGCTGTACCAGCCATGATATGTTTCATGATTACGGTGAACGCGCGGAGCATTTTATTGAGGCAGTGCAGCATTTACCCGAAAATTGATGGAGTAGAAAAAAACGCTGGAAATAGTATATTATGTTAAATAACAGGTTTTCGCTGGGAGGAAAGAAACCGCGGAATAATTCACGCAAAACAAACATATCCTTCATATTCTGAAATATGAAGGATATATCGAAGTTTACGCTTGAGCTGCTTTTTTACCGCGGGGTTTGTCAACTTTGTTCATTGTGCGCAGACATCTTGTGCAGATGTTTACGCGCTGTAAAACGCCGTTTACTAAAATGCGCCGCCGTTGGATATTAAGCACAAACCTGCGGTTCGTTTTGTTTTCAGCGTGGCTGACATTGTGGCCGTACTGCGGGGTTCGCAAGCAAATATCGCATCGTCCTGCTGCCATTGACTACCCTCCTCTCACTGAATATGATATATTCACGTTGTGAGTATATCATGTAATCAATGCGCTCTGCAAGGTTAGCCTGATTATTCCTAATGAATAAGCGCGGTTTTAAAACAAATATGGTTAAAAGTCATGTTACCGGAGTTGTAGAAGTCTCACCGAAAGCTATCACCGCAATAGTCAGCAAAGCGGTATTGCAGTGCTATGGCGTAGTCGGCGTTTCGGGGAAAAGGCTGCGGTTTGGCGCGGCAGAGCTATTGCCACCCAGCAGATACGAAAATGGCGTTGATGTGCGGCTGATGAATGGCGCCATAGTTGTCGATATTTATGTAATATTAGAGTATGGCTTGTCGTTAATCGAGATATCGCGAAAGGCAATTGAAGATGTAAAAGCGGCGTTAACTGCGGCGTTAGGGCTGGAATCTCCAATTGTTAATATTATAGTGCGCGGAATCCGTCCGCCTAATATATAATGCATAGTAAGAACAGCCGCTTGCGAGCATGGTATCCGTGCGCGCCACGGCGGCAGCAATTATTTTATCACTAGGAAACTGCTTTCAGCGCAAGGGAGGAAGAGGATTAACATCCTCAATGAATATGCCATTTTTTCAACGATTCCGAAGTAAGAAAAAACAACCGCATGTAACCGTGTTCGACGGCCAAGATTACCGAAAGGCTATGCTTGCGGCAACTGCGTGGCTGGAACTGCACTGTGACGCGATCAACAAATTAAATGTATTCCCGGTGCCGGATGGCGACACCGGAAAAAATATGTCGGAAACAATGCGCGCGGCAACAAAAGCCGTTTCGGATGTTACCGACACGAATGTTTCGGTTGTCGCTAAAAAATTATCCGAAGGCGCTATTCGCGGCGCCCGCGGCAACTCCGGCGTTATTTTATCGCAAATATTGCGCGGCATTGCGAATAGCATTGAAATGAAATCGACCATAAACGCCGAAGATTTCTCTGCCGCGCTGCAAACTGCGGCGCAAAACGCTTACCGCGCAGTAGTCAAGCCAGTTGAAGGCACCATTTTAACCGTCATCCGCGAAAGCGCCGAAGCCGCTAAATCTGCCGTTGACCATGGCGCCGATATTACGCTGCTCATGCAGGAAGTTGTTTCACGGGCGCGGCAAACAGTAGCGCATACGCCGGAACTATTGCCCACCCTTAAAGACGCCGGTGTGGTAGACGCAGGTGGTCAAGGGTTAACCACAATCTTTGAAGGCTTTCTGCGCTATACCCGCGGTGAATCGGCTCCGACTGCGCCATCAACCAAAGAACTATTGGCCGATGATATGATCGCCGAAGCGCACCGCGGCGCTGTTTCGGTTGATGAAGAGTTTGGCTACGAAGTGGTGTTTTTACTCCGCGGCGAACAGATGGATGTTGATGGCATTCGTAATACCATCATTGAAATGGGCGGTGTTTCAACCGTTGTCGCCGGAGACGAAACCTTATTAAAAGTGCATACACACACGCTTTCCCCAGGAAAAATTTTAGATTACGGTGTAAGTTTAGGCAGCCTTGAGGATATTAATATTGAAAATCTTCAGGCGCAAAGCTTGCGCTACGCCGCCGCCAGCGCAACCGAACGCGGCGTTGCCGATACCAGCACCGCTTCCGCCGGCGCCATTCCCCAAACCGATGTTACACGGCAAACCAGCCGCAAACTTAACAGCCCGATTGCCGCCGGTGATATTGCTACCGTCGCTATCGTTTCCGGTGAAGGTTTTGAACGAGTATTTGACAGCTTAAAGGTTACGGCGGTTGTTTCCGGCGGACAAACCATGAACCCCAGTACTCAGGAAATTTTAGACGCAGTGAATAGTGTCGCCGCCACGAAAGTTATTATTCTGCCGAATAACAGCAATGTTATTATGAGCGCGCAGCAAGTTCAGCAATTAACCGCTAAAGAAATCCGCGTTATCCCCACCAAAACCATGCCCCAAGGTGTATCTGCGCTGATGTCGTTCCGCTTTGATGGCGACTTGGATAGTAATGCGCAAACTATGCAAAAAGCCTGCTTTGATGTGGTGACTGCGGAAATTACTCGCTCTGTTCGTGACGCACAGTTCCATAATATTGCTGTGAAAGAAAACGATATCATTAGTTTAGTTGATGATACGTTGGTATTCTCAGGGCAAGATATTACCGAAGCGCTGCATACTGCACTCAACACTATGAATCTGCCGGCCCGCGAAGTGCTGACGCTGTACTTTGGCAAAGATATTCAAATGGAGACGGCGGAAGAAGTATCGCAAAAAATTAATACATGGTTTCCTGATATCGAAATCGAGCTTGTATATGGCGGCCAGCCATTTTACATGTATATTATTGCAGCTGAATAAATAAAACAGGAGGAACAGTGTGTGACTATACGCATTGTTACAGATAGCACATCAGATATTTCACAGAATTTGGCGAAAGAACGCAACATTATTGTTGTGCCGCTCAATATTTCATTTGGTTCCCAATCATACTTGGATGGGGTGGAAATTGACGGCGATACGTTTTATCGCAGGCTGACCACGGAACGCGAACTGCCGAAAACTTCAACACCCAATGTTGCGCAATTTGAGGCTGCCTACCGCCAAATGATCCATGAGGGCGCTGATGGCATTGTATCCATCCATGTATCCGGCGCGCTAAGCGGCACACATAACACAGCGTCTTTAGCGGCGCGGAATATTACCGAAGAAACACATGTGCCAATACACGTTATCGACAGCCGCACTGTCAGCATTGGTTTAGGGCACCCGGCGTTATCATTGGCGCAAGCCGCATCACAAGGCGCATCTATTGATGATTTGACGCATTTAGCAAAACGCATATTCGATAACAGCAAACTCTTATTTATCCTTGATACCCTGGATTATCTTGATAAAGGCGGCAGAATCGGCCACGCCAGCGCGGTTTTGGGGTCTTTATTGCAAATAAAACCAATTTTAACGATCCATGACGGCATTGTAACACCATTAGAGCGGATTCGCACGCGCGCGAAAGCGCTGGCGAAAGTTGCCGAAATGGTGAAAGAAGCTCAGCCGTTTACCTATCTTGGCGTTGCCTCTTCCGATGCCGCGACTGAGGAAGATTTCCGTAAAATTGCCAAAGAATATTATTCCGGCGAACTCGAAACATTTCAATTGGGGGCTGTCGTGGGCACCTACGCAGGTCCGCGCGCCGCAGGGCTTTATTTAACCACCGATTAATTCGGCGGCATTTTACAAAACCACAGGAAGATATAAAAAAAAGATGTTCTTCCTGTGGTTTTTTCGTTTAAGGAAGATGACGCTGATACAAGGACTATTGTGAGTTAGTTTGACAAGTATCTTCCACCTCATATATTATAATATTAATGTATTCAAATAACCAAATATTTACATGAAAGAGAAACTACTACATTCTTCTGGGTTTCTGCTAGTTATTGGATGAGGCTCATAAATGTCTGATTTACTTAAAAATTTTAAAACTGAATTTTTTAAAGCGCTTGCCCACCCTTTGCGTATTCGAATTTTGGAATCGCTGCGAGGTGGGGAGAAAAATGTTTCGGAACTTCAGAGTGATTTGGGGTACGATCAAAGCGCCGTTAGTCAGCAATTAAGTATCTTACGGGCAAAAGGGTTCCTTATTACTCGTAAAATAGGAACGAATGTTTTATATCAGGTTCGCGAACCGTTGATCTTTGAAATATTGGATATTACGCGCATTATTTTTAATAATCATCTCCTAGAGGTGCAAGATCTGCTCGGGCAATTGGCTGCCGCAGAAGAACCTTCTCCATCGAGCCAATTCGAAACAGAAGCGATTTCATCGCAACGCCAAACAAATAATTCTTCCGAAAAAGACTTCAACACACAAAAAGATGATTGACATACTCTTATTCGAGGAGTCTTTGCATGGTTTCGATGTGGTCCTTTCCTCTCCTGGGTGGAGCTGGAGCGTGCTATCTAATTGGATGTGCAGTTGGGTTAATTTTGGGACGTTGGCCGCTCTGGGCTAATCGATTTGGATATGGCCTTGCTAGTTTAGCTTCATTGGCAGTATTCCTCGCTGGCGTTCTCTTTCTAATAGATCCACAACCGCAAACTGGTATATTGTTTACGACCAATTTTCAGTGGGGACTCCAGATGAGTATCCACCTAGATGCAATATCCGCTTTTTTTATCGTACTACTGGGTTTAGGGGGTATAGCAATCGGTGTATATGCCGGCGGCTACATGCGTCATTTTAAACAGTATAGCAAGCGTATTCCTTTTTTAGTGGCCGGTTTTAATTTATTTTGGCTGGCTATGCTGGGAGTTATTCTTGCAAATAATATCTTTGGTTTTTTGCTTTGCTGGGAAGGAATGTCGCTTGTTAGTTATTTGATGGTCAGTTTTGAACACGAAAAGTTAGAAGTACGCAAATCTGGCTTCATTTATTTAATAACTACACATGTAGGAACCGCATTCCTTATGGGAGCTTTTGCATTGCTTTCAGCCAATGCTGGCGGATCTTTTTCATTTGATGCTATTCGCGCCGCGCAAAATATTCCTGCAGGCTCTATGATACAAAGCGCAATCTTCATTTGCGCTTTGATTGGTTTTGGAACAAAAGCCGGAATTATGCCAATGCATTTTTGGCTTCCGCGCGCCCACCCTGTTGCCCCTGGACAAGTTTCTGCCAGTATGTCTGGTATTATGTTGAAAATGGCTATTTATGGCTTGCTGCGCGTAGTAAGTGATCTTCTGTTAGGCGGCGCGGCGCCTCCGCTTTGGTGGGGAATTACAATAATAGTTCTGGGAACTGCGTCTGCTCTATTGGGGGCATTGTTTGCTCTTGTAGAGACCGATCTTAAACGATTGCTTGCTTTTAGCAGTATCGAAAATATGGGTATTTTATTTGTTTGCTTAGGAACAGCGTTTATAGCGCAATCATTGGCGTTGCCTGCTTTAACCATATTAGCTTTTTGCGCGCTTCTATTACATAGTCTCAATCATTCAATCTTTAAAAGTTTGCTCTTTATGGGTGCCGGAGCCATTCAACACGCTGCCCATACCACAAATTTGGAAGATATGGGCGGGCTGATTCGATACATGCCTCAAACGTCTGTCTTTATGTTTATTGGTTGTCTTGCAAGCGCTGGTATTCCGCCTTTTAACGGATTCGCAAGTGAATGGCTTATGTTTCAATCTGTAATTGGTTTAATTGGGCATAGTCAAGATCTTGGTGGAAAAATCGGCGCTACTATTATTTTAAGCGCCTTAGCGCTTACTGCTGCGATTGCTACGGCTGCCTTTCTGAAAGTTTTTGGTGTGGCGTTTCTTGCCAGTCCTCGGAAAGAAAAAACAGCGCAAGCAACGGAAGCAGGCCGCGCAATGATTAGGGGTATAGCGATATTTGCTGGTTTAGCGGCGGTGTTAGGTATTGGCTCTGGAGCAATACTGTGGATAATTTCGCCTGTTTTAAAAGCACTAACCAATGCACAATCTGTCGCTTTACCAGTAGTATGGGCGCTTCCAACCGGTTTATCAAATACAACTTTAAACGTATTTTCTTATGTTCCTGTAGCTATTCTTGCGCCAATTCTTATTATTCTTCTAAGCTGGCCTTTGCTGCGGCAATATAAACCTATACGACGGGTCGCAACTTGGGCTTGCGGAGTCAAAGCATCCTCAAATACAGAGTATACAGCTCTAGCGTTTGTAAAATCGCTGCAACAAGTTTTTGCAGGTGTAATACATGAGCAGCAATTAATTGACACAACATATACCTTAGAACCTTTTGTCATTAAAGAACAGCACTATCAACAAAAACGCGAACCATTTTTATCTAATTCGCTCATGCTTCGGATGAAACTAGAAATTACAAAGATTTTAGATCGGGTGCTTTTTGTGCAAAATGGCAGTGTTCGTCTTTATTTAGGCTATATTTTATTAACTCTTGTAGCATTATTGATCTTTTCACGCTAGCTTTGAAGGGAAAGGTATGATCACGCAATTTTTTGGGATAAAGACCATCGGCGCATGTATACTCCAACTCGCGCTTGTTATCAGCTTAGCTCCTCTGTTGCAAGGCTTAATAAAAACGTTAAAAGCACGTTTTCAGCGCCGTATTGGGCCACCTATATGGCAGCCTTACACAGACTTGGCAAAATATTGGAATAAATTACCTGTAGCTTCAGATCAAGCGAGTTGGATTTTTATTTTAACCCCTTTTGTCGTATTTGGAGCAATGCTGTTTCTTGCTGTTTTAGTTCCTGTGTTAGGTATATCTCCATTAGCCGGATGGGACGATTTAATAGTTATGCTGGGTGTAATGGCGCTCGCGCGTGTAATGAGTGTACTTGCTGGTTTGGATACCAGCAGCGCATTTGGTGGCATGGGCAGCAGCCGCGAAATGCTTGTAAGTGTCCTTGTAGAGCCAGGTCTTTTAGTAACACTTACTGCTTCGGCAATACGCGCAGGATCTACCAGTTTAAGCGCAATGTCTTATAGCGCATTAAGAAGTCAAGGAACATTTTTACCTGCGTCATTATTGACTGGCCTTGCGTATGTGTTTATTTTACTTGCAGAAACAGGACGGCTGCCAGTTGATAACCCCGATACTCACCTTGAACTTACCATGATTCATGAAGGCATGCTTCTAGAATATTCCGGAAGACCACTTGCCTTAATGCATTGGGCAAATTGGATAAAGCAATTTTTACTCATTGCGTTATTCATAAATCTTTTTCTACCTTGGGGCACAACTTTGAATACTGACGCTTTTGCTTGGGTTAGCAATAGTTTGGCGCTGACAGGTAAATTTATTTTTGCGGCAATTGGTGTTAGCGTTATTGAAATGCTTGAACCTAAAATGCGCTTGTTTCTTTTACCGCGTCTCCTCATGACGGCTTTATTGGTAGCCGTGCTGGGGATGATTATTCCCAATTTATTTCGTTAGGAGAAATTTGTATGCAACCAGTTCAAATGGTAGATATCAGCGCCATTTTACTGTTGTTAAGTACTTGTTTTTTAGTTGTAAATAGGCAGCTTGCGCGTGGTATCGTGCTCTTGGGATTGCAATCTATGCTCTTATCTTTTATTGCTGTTATAGTAGCTGCAACAACTGGCATCCAGGAAATTTATATTGCGGCGCTATTAACGGTAATTATTAAAGGCGTTGGCGCAACAATTGTTTTAGGTTGGGTTTTGCGTTCCGCGCATACTCGCATTGAAACAAATATTTTAAGCCGCGGCCTTTCCCTGGCTGCTGTAGTTGCATTAACATTTGTAGGTTATAGCAGTGTTTCACCAGATTTGCAAGTAAAGACGCTTTTTCATACACCAAATAGTTTGCCCATTGCGATTAGTATGGTTCTTATAGGTGTCTTTATCATGATTACCCGCAAAAAAGCACTAATGACAGTTATTGGCTTAATTACGATTGAAAATGGGTTATTTTTATTTGCGCTTTCTACCACCTA
Source organism: Chloroflexota bacterium (assembly GCA_021778805.1). Lineage (GTDB taxonomy): Bacteria > Chloroflexota > Ktedonobacteria > Ktedonobacterales > JACDGC01 > JAJYBV01. The sequence continues at coordinate 16,692 of JAJYBV010000008.1, forward strand.
CGGCGTACCCCAATTTGTCGAATTAGGTATTTTCTTAGATGTAGCCATCAGCATTCTCATGTTGGGATTCTTTGCGTTTAGAATCAACCAGATGTTTGATACCTTAAATGTTGATATACTTGATGAGTTGCGAGGTTAATTCATGGCATTTCCCTTATCATTACTTATGCTTCTTGCCGGAGCTATTTCAGCTTTTCTTACTCTTATCATAAGTCGCTTTTCACGTAATGCAACGTTTATTTGCTTCATTGGCGCAGCTGGGCCAATCATTGCCGCGCAGTCGGCAGTAACGCTGATAGCGCAGATACTAACCCAAGGCGGTCAGTTTACGTTTGCGCCATTTTTTTTTGCTGATGCGCTTAGTGCCTTACTTTTAGGCATTATTGCTATGGTTTCTGTGTTAGTTATGCTCTATTCTATTCCCTATGTGCTTCGGGAATTTCATCAAGGCCATTTAAGTATCTCACAGATTGGGTTATTGTATTTTTGGAGTGGATTGCTTTTAACCACGATGTATTTTACTGTTTTATGCTCTAGCCTAGGTGTCATGTGGGTATTCATCGAAGCAACAACTTTAGTTTCTGTGCCCCTGGTTGGTTTGACTGGCAGTAAAGCAAGCTTAGAAGCAACTTGGAAATATTTAATGCTCGCAACTGTTGGTATAAGCTTTGCTTTGTTAGGTACTTTGATTTTGTATGCTTCCGCAGTTTCTCAGTTGGGAGAGGGTTCCAATACGCTTGATTGGATCTTTTTATTGAAGCACGCTTCCGATCTTAATCCTGGTTTGGTAAAATTGGCCTTTATTTTTATTTTGGTCGGATATGGAACAAAGGCTGGTTTAGCTCCACTGCATACATGGCTCCCCGATGCGCATAGCCAAGCGCCTACACCTATCAGCGCGTTATTATCAGGAGCCTTGTTGAATTGCGCCTTTTATGGCATTTTACGATTGTTTTTGATTGCGCGTATCACTATTGGGGTCGAATATCCCTCAATACTCTTGATCGTGTTTGGACTTTTTTCGATTGGATTTGTTATCCCTTTCATCATTAGACAATATGATCTTAAACGGCTACTTGCTTATTCAAGTGTTGAACATATGGGAATAATTGCCTTGGCAATTGGCATTGGAGGAAAATTAGGTATGTATGCCGCTGCTTTGCATATGGTTACTCACGCTCTTGCAAAATCTACCATGTTTTGTGTGACCGGTGAAGTTGTAGATCGCACACGAACTCGTAAAATTGCAAGAATTGCTGGACTATCCCAAGCTGCGCCTATAGTAAGTACCTTATTGTTTATCAGTGCGCTGGCAATTGTTGGCGCACCTCCAATGAATGTTTTTATTAGTGAATGGCTGACAGTAATGGCTATGATAGTTCAGCAGCAATATGTTATTGCCGGAATTTTCCTTATGCTGTTAGCAATTTTATTTGGCGCAATGCTTGCTCGGATTACTCCGATGGTTTGGGGAAATCAACCACCTATGTTAGGCCCAAGCGATCTTTCCGGTATTTATTCCATTGTAACGATTACGGCAGATCCAACTACTCCAATGTTGCAGATGCAGGATATTCCAAATACCAATAATATGAATACTCTAAGTACACACATCGATCCACCAATACATGCAGCAATCATAGCGCCAACGTCAGAAAAAACCCATCATTTTGCTATTTTAAATGGCATGGCAATCGGTATACTCATTCCAGCCTGCACCGCGCTTTTGCTTTTGGGACTTTGGATTCCTCAATGGTTAAGTTTTTGGATACAATCAGCAAGCGAGGTACTAAAATGATGAACAACCTGAATATACGTAAAAACAATGAATATGAATCCCAAGTACGTCAATTTCTGAAGGATCTTCCCATAACATTGCCTTGCATAAGATCGGTTGTTTTTATTGATGCAAATCATATTCAAGTTGAAGTGATTCCTTCGGATATTTTGCAATTTTATAACACCGTAAAGCCGCGCTTCTTATTCATATTATTAACCATGGTCGCGCTAGATCGGCGGCGTGAATATGCAAATTGGCAAGTTCGAACTATTTGGTGTATTTCGGAAACTCCCATTTTCTTAGAAGTTGTGACGAATATAGATCAATCAAATACCGTGCCTGAATTGCCTTCAATTACACCATTGTTTCCTGCTGCAAATTGGTATGAAAGAGAAATGTATGATTTCTTTGGAATCGTTCCAGTCGGACACCCCGATCCACGCCGTTTGGCAATGCATTATCATTGGCCAAATACAAATTTTCCATTACGGCAAGATGAAAATCGCTCAACCTTTCCACCTTATATTTCTAATGATGAGTATTTTCAAAATCGAACAACCGGCAGTGGCGTTATGGAAATTCCTGTTGGACCAATTCACGCTGGCATAATTGAACCGGCCCATTTTCGTTTTAGCGCTGTTGGTGAAACAATTGTTAATTTAGAAGCCACCTTCTTTTATACTCATAAAGGGATTGAAAAACAGCTAGAAGGCTTATCAATAGAACAAGCACGATATATCATTGAACGCACTTGTGCAGCTTGTACAGTTGCAAATACTTTAGCGTATTGCCAAGCGCTAGAGCAAATAGCCGGAACATCGCTCTCCTCTCGCGCAACATTTCTTAGAGTTATTTTTGCAGAACTTGAACGTCTCTATAACCATATTGGTGATACTGGAAATCTATGCGCTGGAGTGGGATTTCATGTGGGTATACAAGAAGGCGCTGCGCTCAAAGAAATTCTCCTCGATCTTCAAGAACGCTTAACAGGCAGCAGATATCTTTTTGGCGTATTACGTTTAGGTGGTGTTGGTGTTGATCTTTCACCGTCTGATCTTTCTTTGCTTCATAAAACACTGGCAGAAGTTCGTAAACGTTATCAGCGATTAATAAAAACAATGCTTTTAAATACAAGTGTGGTAGATCGATTTACCGGCGCAGGTATCATTTTTCAGCGCACAGCACGTGAATTAGGCGCAGTTGGAGTAGCTGCCCGCGCTTGTGGTGTTGATAGAGATGTACGCCGAGATATACCGTATGCTGCGTATACGCAATTTAATCCAATTGCTATTCCGCTGCGTATCTCAGGAGATGTATTAGCGCGTTTAGAAATCCGTATTGAAGAGGTGGCAGAATCCTTTCGACTGATAGATGCTGCAATACAACATTTGCCAGATGGAGCAATTCAAGTCCCATTAGGTTCATTACCAGCTGCCTCAAGTGGATTTAGTTTGACTGAATCTGCTCGTGGAGCAGTATGCCATTGGTTTTTAATTGGCCCCAATCAAACTATAAAACGGGCCCGCTTGCGTACTGCAAGTTATGTGAATTGGCCGCTGGTCCCTCGCGCTGCGCTAAACAATATTGTGCCGGATTTCCCACTTATCAATAAAAGTTTTGAACTTTGTTACAGCTGTCTTGATCGATGATTACAGAAAGGTAGATAATAATGAAACGTTCGTGGCTTGGGTTTCGTCCTTTTACATCTTCCTATCCCCAAAAAAAGGAAACACCAGCTGCTGCAGTTCGCGGCAGACCGGCGCTGAATTTAGAGCTATGTACTGGAGATGCAATGTGCGCGCAAAACTGCCCTACTCAAGCGATAAAATCGTCACCTTGGAGAGTAGATCTGGGAAAGTGTTTGTTTTGCGGCGCTTGCGCCGAAGCCTGCCCAGAACAAGCAATTCAAATGTCTTCTGAATTTGAATTGGCTGCACGTTATCGGTTAAACTTGGTTGTTGACGGAACTGGCAAACCGGTTGATCCATTACTTTCACCGGAATTGCCAACTCCAAAACGATCCAGGAATTTGCTTCCTATGTTGCCTGAAACAGAACTTGAAGTTTTAACAGCAACTCTTAAATCTCAGATTACTGCAACTTTTCACAGGTCACTGCATATTCGACATCTTGATGCAGGATCTTGTAATGGCTGTGATTGGGAGCTTACAACATTGCTCAATCCCATACACGATGTGCAGCGTTTAGGGATTGATTTTGTCGCTTCTCCACGGCATGCCGACTTATTGCTGGTAACAGGCATTATGACACGCAACCTTACTTTGGCTGCAATTCGTACTTATCAGGCAATGAGTGAGCCTCGTTTGGTTGTAGCTGTGGGAGCTTGTGGGTGCAGTGGAGGTATATTTGGAGCTTCTTATGCAGGTGGTGGTGGTATTGATACTGTTTTGCCAGTTGATGTTTATATTCCAGGTTGTCCCCCACGTCCACAAGCGCTGATTTATGGGCTGCTCATGGCAATGGGCCGGTTAAATCCAAGCCATGAATTTGAAAATAAACACAAAGATTGAATTGAAAAATTAGTTTTTCGAAACTTAGTGCAAACTTATTTAATAGAACTAATGGGCGAACATGCGCTATCCATTAGTTCTAAATTCAGAAACAGGATCTATCTTACAAAACACTTGTACTGCGCGAATTAGATATTCAACCCGTCATTTTGCTGGCGTGTCAGCCAAAGGAAAAATTGATAGAGCGCATATAATTCCAGCCCAAACGGCAAATATCCACTATAGCCAAGTATCGGCATTTCGAATACCTTACCAAATCCAACATAGGGTATTGTGTAATACCACTTCGGCAAAGACCAAAAATTCCACATCTCCCAGAAAAATCCGCAGATTAGCGCCGCAAACGCCAGCCGCCATATAAAGCGCCAATCGCCGCGGGCTAGTCTGCCGGCAATTGAAGGTCTGCCTGCCAGTTCATTTAGCGGATCTACCAGCGCAAAAACACACAGCCAAATCAAACCAAAAAAGTAGCGCGGCCATAACAGCGGCAACACAAGCGCAGCTGCTCCTCCGGTAAATAAGCTAAGCGTCAGCCACTTTGGCGCGCTGTGCGGTTCCGGCAGAGATGTTCGATGGAACAGAGGTATTTTTTCCAGAAGCATTTGAATTTCCATCACCGCAGGCAGCACCGTGCTGAAACAAAGTGACGCCATAAGATTATAGGTGATTGGATTCCAAGATGCGCCAAACGGATGATCTAATATGTAATGCCAATTTTGTACCCGGACATTAAACAGCTCAAACAACCACCATACAGGAATGGAGAAGGCAAACATCAGCAAAAATTGTTTTCGGCGCTGATGCCAGTATGATACCCCATGGATAAGATAATTTAGCCCATCAGCTGTAAAAATAAATCCCACCCATATAAAAACAAACGCAAACGCCGAAAGCGGATGCTGAGGATTCCATGCGGCAATCCACGCCGCGACCATAAGAACAACGCCAAATATGCCGGATCGCGGAAATGTATGCTTGATGTGACTGCCTTGCAGCAAGGATGACGTTGTTTGTGTTTGTTCGGGCAGAGAAGTTGTCATCTTCAAGGTTTCACCTTTCACAAATATCAGCGGATCTGCGCGAATCCTGTCCTATGAGCCGCACGTTTCCGACTCTACGATCGTATTGTACAAATATGTTTCAATTATGCGCAACCAACAAGAAGCGCATGTGAAACATCACAAAATATTCATATTTTTTATTTATTTAAGTCAACATATTGACTTTATTAATGAATTTAGTGTATAGTTACAAAAAGAGGTGCTTGTACCATGCCGAATATTCGCGACAATTGTCCCGTTTGCGGGAAACCGGTTACTACCGTTAAAATAATCTGTCAATCGTGCAGTTCTGTTATCGACGCTCCTGTATCAGCGTTGCAATCTGCTTCGCAAAGCAATGCGGAAGCCGATACAGCCCGTTTTGGCGCGTTAGCCAAATTAAACCGTGAACAGCTCCATTTTGTTGAAGTGTTTATCCGGGCGCGGGGTATTATTAAAAATGTTGAAGGAATGCTGGGTATTTCTTATCCCACAGTTCGCAGCAGATTAGATGAAGTGGTGACTACAATGGGGATGGTGGCAGATACTGATACGCCTGTTGGTGAAGTTCGGCGCGGATTGCGCGATATTTTAGACAGCCTTGCCGATGGCAAAGTGACACCGGAACAAGCGCATGAACTTATGCAGAACCTTACCGATATGTAAGATATTTTACAGGCAATGAAGGAAATGACAAATGGGTACCGATAATTCAGAAACTTTATCCGCATCGGTGTCGCTATATGACATCGGCTCAATAAAAATAGCACAAATGAGGAAAGCGGAAGGTAATGATTCGGTTCTGGCAAAAGTTACTTTTCCGAATGGTGATACTCAAACGCTGCAAATTGGCGCAAACACCATTAATTGCACGGGCAGCGCTGTGCGGGTAGAACTGCGCGCCGAGGTAAAAGCAACCTTAATGGAAGTACACGGAAATATGTATGTCGAACATCTTACCAATTCGCTTTCATTATCTTCGGTGTTTGGCGATGTTACCATCAATGCAATGCATGGTGAACTGCATTTCGATACTATCGAAGGTGATTGCAATATTCGCGAAATGAACGGCACTATTACCGGCCAAAGTGTTAACGGCAATGTTCGATTAGATTCAATTCAGGGCAGCGTCACTATTTTAAAATCGGTAGAAGGCGATGTGGCCGGCAGAAAAATTGGCGGACTGCGCATTCATACCGTTAACGGCGAAGTGAATATTATCGATATTCAAGACTCCGTCATTTTTTCGCAAATAGACGGCGACTTCCGCGCGGTCCGCAGCCTTGGTTCCATTGAAATTTCCGGTGTTCTTGGTTCCGCTAAAATATATGACACCACAGATTCGATTTGGCTGCGCTGCAACCGCGATGTATATTTTCAATCAATCCTTCAAGAAGGCAAAGAATACGCCATCACCGGTGAAAATATCACCTTTCGGGTTGTTGGAGCGGTTAACGCGCAATTTGTTGCCTCTAGCGACTTAGGCAGCGTCCATACGAATTTGCCCTTGCTTGTTGATAAACACCGACGCTATTTAGTTGGCATTCTTGGTCAGGCAAAATCGAAAGTGACCTTAAAAAGTAAAATCGGCCAAATTATGCTGGACTCTGTTTCGGAAGACACCGAAGATGAAACCGGGAAACAGCGCCGCAGAAAACGCGGTTTGCATATCAATATCGATGGCCCTTATGGCATTCCCGATATTCAAATTGAAACACCAGATTTAGAAGATCTTGAACAATTCCGCGATATAGGTAAAACCTTTAGCGCATTTTTTAGAGGAGAACCAACTATGTCTACACAACCAACAAATGATGATGACGCTAAATTTGAGCAGCGTATGCGCGACCTTTCCGAGCGTTCCAGTCGGGCTATGCGAAAAGCCGCAGAAAAAGCCCGCGAATATGGCGAAAAAGCGGCGCAAAAAGCCCGCGAAACCGATTGGGAAGCTGTTGGCCGCGAGGTTCGCTCGGCGATTGAGAAAACCGTTTCCGAAATAGACAGCGCCTTTAAAGAGATCATTAAAGAATTTCAAAATGAGCCGGCAAAAACTTCGGAAACAGACTCGGATTCAGCAGCTAAAAAGACCTATGATTCATCGGTCAAGCATATCCCAATTGAAAAAGATGATCCGGCCGATGTATCTGCGCAGTCCACCATAAAGATCGATGACACTGCCGCCGCTTCACTGGAAGTACGGCGCCGCGCAATTTTAGAGCAGCTGAAAGACGGCGCAATATCGATTGAAGAAGCGCAAAAACAGCTTGGCGCATTACAATAAACCATTGCGATGCAACCAATATAATTCAACGCCTGCCCAACTATGGGCAGGCGTTTTTTGTTTAAATACATAAAGCCGAAAGCAGGAGGCGCAGGAGGCAGCATGCCTCCTGACGGGGCCGGGGGTGTCCCCCCGATTTCTCTTATTCCTTTTTTAGGCTCAGGTCTCTAGTATGCAAATTTTTCAGAAAATTTCCGTTACTGAGCTAATTTATCTAAAGCGGCGATAAGTATTGGCTGTACAACATCCGGTTTAGCGCTGCCCTTAGATAGCCGCATAACCTGCCCAATTAGGAACTGCACTGCGTTTCCTTTGCCTTTTTGGTAGTCGGCAACAGCTTTGGGATTTGTGGTAACAGCTTCTTGCACGAAAGCTTCAATTGCCGCTGTATCACTAACAGAAGCAATGCCTTCCCGCTGAATAATTGCGTCGGGCGATTCATGTGTTTGGTATGCGCGCTCCAAGATATCTTTCGCTTGTTTGCCGGTAATTTTCCCTTGGGTCACAGCGTCTATCAGCGCCGCCAAGTGTGGAGCAGAGATTGGGCAGTTGCTGATCTCTGTTTCAGAGGCATTTAACAGCCGGGAAAGATCTCCCATCACCCAATTGGCGGCCAGTCTGGCCCGCCCGGCAATGTCGTCTCCTTGTAACGCCGCAGTAGTATCTTCAAAATAATGCGCAATGGCGCGATCTCCGGCCAGCAATTCAGCGTCTCCTATCGGCAGCGCATAATCTCGAATAAAACGATCGCGGCGCGCATCGGGCAGCTCGGGCATTTGTGATCGAATACCTTCTACCCAATTGCGCGCGACTTCAATGTGTGGTAAATCCGGTTCAGGAAAATAGCGGTAATCATCGGCATATTCCTTAACACGCTGCGAAACCGTAACGCCACGTGTTTCAACCCAACCGCGGGTTTCCTGAACAATGACGCCGCCATTGGAAAGCACTTCCATTTGCCGCTGCGCTTCATATTCCAATGCGCGCTGCACGGCGCGGAATGAATTCATATTTTTAATTTCAGTTTTAACGCCTAATTTGGTTTCGCCATGTTTGCGCAAAGAAATATTGGCGTCACAGCGCAAACTGCCTTCCTCCATTTTACCGGAAGATACTCCCAAATTAACCAATATTGAACGAAGTTTTTGCATATACAGCCGCGCTTCTTCCGGAGAACGCATATCCGGCTCGCTGACAATTTCCAGCAGCGGAATGCCGGCGCGGTTCCAGTCTACCAGGGAATAGCCTTCGCCCCAATTGTTTGCGCTGTGCACCAACCGGCCGGTGTCTTCCTCTAAATGCGCGCGGGTGACGCCGATTTTCTTAATTGCGCCGTTTACGGTAATTTCCAGTGAACCGTTTACACAAAAAGGCATATCATATTGAGAAATTTGATACCCTTTAGGCAGGTCCGGATAAAAATAATTCTTGCGATCAAATTTAGCCAGTTCGGGGATACTGCAATTGAGCGCCAAACCTACCATAAAAGTAAAATCTACCGCTTGTTTGTTAATAACCGGCAATACACCCGGCATACCCATGCATACCGGACAAATATGAGTATTCGCCTCATCATTGGCGTAATGTGTATTGCAAGAACAGAACATTTTACTGTCTGTTAGTAATTGTGTATGAACTTCCAGTCCAATAACAATTTCATATTCTTGCTGAACCGCTGTCAGCGTGTCTGTTGCCATGCCTGTTTTCTTTCCTTTCAGTTGCGATCCTGTGTATTGTGTTCTATCTTACACCGCTGGATGAAACGGTTCATCGGTGAGCCATTCATATGCTTCTTGATATCGCTGCGCGGCGCCATCGATAATGTGCTGCGGCAAATCCGGCGCCGGAGCCTGCTTATTCCATCCGCTAGCTTCCAGCCAATCGCGAATAAATTGTTTATCGAAACTTGGCGGAGACATGCCGGCGGAATATTCACCGGCCGCCCAAAAGCGCGAAGAATCCGGCGTCAGCATTTCATCGATCACAATAAGCGAATCGTGCAGCAAACCAAATTCAAACTTCGTGTCGGCGATAATAATTCCTTTATCTATAGCAAAATCCGCGGCAAATTTATATAAATTCAGTGTTGCGCTGCGCAATTGCTCGGCTAAATCGACGCCAATTGCGTTTGACAGATCTGCAAATGAAATATTTTCATCATGCCCGGATGCGCTTTTGATTGCCGGAGTAAATATCGGCTCGGGCAGCAAATCTGCCTGCCGCAGACCATCCGGCAAACGAACCCCGCATACAGCGCCATCCACTTGGTATTCCTTCCAAGCAGATCCCGCTAAATAGCCGCGGGCAACGCACTCAAAATCAATACGCTGCGCTTTTTTTACCAGCATAGTTCTGCCGGCAAGTTCAGCATGAAACGGACGTGTTTCCTGCGGAAAATCATCCGGATCTGTGCTGATAAGGTGATTAGAAATGATCGCTTCGGTATTGCGGAACCAGAAAGCCGCCAGCCGATTCAATATTTCACCTTTATAGGGTATGCCCTGCGGCATAATCACATCAAACGCTGATAGACGATCAGTCGTTACTATCAGCAGATGATCTCCCAAATCATAAGTTTCGCGGACTTTACCGCTTCCAAAATGTTTTAATGGCAACGAAATTGTTGTCAATGCTTGTGTCATTTGTCTGAAACACCATCCATTCTATAAGAAAACTGCGTTACGGTGAAACACCATTCGCGGCAAAATTATACGGAACCGGTGTAACCAACGGAGTTCCATATTCCAGCCAAATATTTTCACCGCTGTATAGAACTAAATTATCGGGGTTACCGGTATATACCTGCCCGTTCACATATACTTTTAATGGATGCTGCGCGTTTATTGGCAGACCAAAAAATTGGGTTGCGGTAAGATCAGGCGGCCCGGCCGGAATTGTATTTGCCGGATTTTTTGCCCAAACGGCAATAAAGTCTCCAAGCAAATACTTGCCGTTTGTTTGTGGCGTTTCAATGTGCACCGTTCCCGATGCATTGTGCGTGTGCAGCCAATATAAGCAATTCGATTGAATGCCAACTTCAGCCGGAATTGGCTCATTCTTCCCATTTACATAAATTTGCACATTTGCATGATAGTGCATTGCTGTGCCTTCCGTTGCCATGCACTGAATGGCAGAGCCATATCCACCGGCAGGCATAACACCCACTTGAATATTCCCTTTTGTCGCAGTTGGAATTACCGGTGCATGTGTATAATTATAAATCCAAACACCAAGTAAAAGCGCCACCAAAACCACAGCGCCTATAGAAGCTGCCCGGCCAAACAACTGCTGCTGTTTAGCGCGCCGGATCTTTTGTGCGCGAACTGCGCGCTGTGTTTGAATCATTTCCTGGCGTGAATTACGGCGTTGATCTCTTTTGGAAACAAACTGCGGTTCACTTTTTTCTGCAGTTTCCTGCTTTGTAGCAGAGGAGTTTGCGGCCGCCACAGAAGGTTTTGGCATAGCCGGCGTTTTTTGCGCATTGGGTTGATTTGGTTTCACTGAATTGGCCGAAGTAATTTTCTTCGATTTACTTGACATAATTAAGAACTTTCTAGTATCCTTAAATAAAATGAACCTGTCTGGCCTTCCGCATAGGCAAACCTATAGCGAATTTTTGAGCTTTTCTTTCAGCTATTTTAATAGATGTATTGTACCATGTTTTTCGCGATGTTTGCGCCGGAATCTGCCCTTCAAACATATAGAACAGCAAACATTTTTCTTTGCGGTTTAAACAAAGCAAAATGAAAACAAGGTAGAATAAATCACTCATGTTAGCTTATCCTATACAATAGGATATGGGTTGGAAATAGCGTCGGCGCAATCTTGCGTTGCAATAACGCAAGAAAGGTAAATATGCGCGGCAAAGAAAGGCGTATGCTTGTGAAACTATGACAAATTCTCTCAATACATTCTTCCAATTAGTGCAGCAGAAACTTATGGATAAGGTAACGCAAGATGAAACTTTGCGAATTGCGCATAAGATCGAGCAAATGATTCCATACTGCGTTATATATCCTGAAACTGAAAGCGATATCCAGGTCATACTTCACTATGCACAGGAATTTCATGCGGCAGTAACGCCATGGGGAAGCGGATTATTTATGGATTTGGGATATTCATTGCAACGATATGATGTGTGTGTTGATCTTTCCCAAATGACATCTATTATTTCCTATAACACCGAAAATCAATGCATTTCGGTAGCCGCCGGAGTACCATTGCGAAACATACAAAGGTATCTCAGCCGTATTGGGCGGGCGCTGCCATTCGAGATTACGCATTCACTCAACGCAACAGCCGGCGGATTGGTAGCCGCTGGCATGTATGAGATTGAGCAAGGTTTATATGGAGGATTGCGCGCCGCGCTGCAAGAAATACAGCTCATTGATGCTTCGGGCATACTTTATTCAACTGCAACCTATAAGTCGATCCTGATGGGCGGTTTAAGTATAAATGAAATGTGCATTGGGTCACTGGGAACATTGGGAATTATAACAACTATAACATTGCGCACGATTCCTGAGCCTTTGCATGAACTATACATCCTTATCGGATTTCCAACTTTAACTGCAATACAATATTTTATCCGGCACATCAGCAAAATTGCCGGCGGGCAATTTTCGATGATATTCTGCTGCCGTGAAGGCATATTCAGCGCCGCAGCAGAAGTATTTGGCGAGGATTATTCCGCCGAAATGGATGAAGCAGAGGTATTTTGTGTTATCAAAATGCCCGAACGCCAAGATATATCGAACGAGGAAGCACATTTCGGCAAAGATCCGCAATTTACCAGCAGCCAAAACTCCGCGCGGATCTTTTTTGAAGCGCAGCACACCGGAGCATCATTCATCTTAAATATTGGCGCAGAGGCGGGTAATGAGATATGGAGTGAATTAGCTGCTTTTACCAAGCTGCCTAAATCCGCAAACACTATAGCATTATTACACATAACAGTAACATCAACAGATATTGTTCGGCTGGTAGATGGCGCGCAAGATGTTTGCCGGGAGTATGGATTGAACTGTTATTGGCTGGCAGATGGCGCTGCCGGGAATGTGTGGCTGCTCATATTTGATCCTACCGCAGACAATACGCATGAAAGTGAAAAATCCGAGGAACTTCGGGGATATTTATTATCACTGCACACCTATTTATCAACACGCTGGCATAACGTTCGCGTGTTATGGATACGAGATCGCTGGAAAAACGCTATTGCATTATGGAAAAACGCATCCCCATGGCTCGATATGTTACGAACATTGAAACGCCAGCGAGATCCACAAAACATACTTAATCCGGGCAAGTTATTTCGCGAAGAGAAAGATCCGGCAAAGTAGCGCAAAATTTATTCATCCACAATGAGGATATACAAACCGAAACGAAACACAAGAAAACTGAACATGATATTTGAGCAATGAGAAACGCCAAAGCAAAAAAATTCAGAGCAAATCTTTCATCATCATTTTCGAAGAAAAATAAAAGCAAAAAAAATTATTTCGGATAAACTTAACAATAAAATCATACATTTTAGCCTAAAATCTGCTAATGATAATTACCCTTATCATAAACACGTAATTTTATCTAAATTCGGTACAATGTTCTATATTAGAATATATATGCTATTTTCTTATAAGAAAACGTTGTACACAAGCAGAACTGGCAGATTGAGGTTCGCATATTGAATTTTGAATCTGCTTGCCTTGATTGCCTAAAAATTGCAGAGGTAAGATTATAGGAAATGGTTTTTGCTTCAGGTTAGGCTTTATTTGGGTATTATCCAGCTGTGACTAGATTTATTTGCGCTGGTTCGTTGAATTAAGTTTGCTTTGCAATTTTTCCTAGCGCACACCGTGTTTGTGATTTTTTTGATCAACCGAAATTATCTCAATACAATAATAATATATAAATACTCAACATGCTTGTGTCCGTAGCTGTTACCTCAATGTCTATTGAATGTGATTGATCTTCTTCAAAATGAGATGATACTGTGAAACAGATTATCTATAATAACACCAAAAGGATCCTGCATCTACACTTCTTGTGAATAAGTAACAATAAAGTCATCCGACATCATAGCGAGCACATATCAAGATTGCTTGAAGTTGAGATGAATGACTTATTTTTACTGTAATACGATGCAGCTGGAGGATATTATGTTAAATAAAGCTAAATTTACTGTTCCTGAAATGGATATCTCACCATTAGAAGGCCGTTTTGCCTGGCTAACGCCACGAAGACTTCTTCTTTTTACCATTGCTTGGCTCTCCCTTTTTGCTGCCATAAGCATCTTGTACTCCAATCCATTCCAATCCGAAACAAGCGCTCAAGCGGCGCCGGATTATGGCAAAGTTATGTTCTTGCATGGGCTGCTCATTGGGATGGTTGGTTTACTTTCTCTGCTTACGTGCAATATTCTGTGCATTCGCTTGCGGCATACGCAGATCTGGCTGATTTTTGGCGTCCTGGCAGCCACAATTCTTTCCGGATTAGGCGGGTTATTTGACAGTAAAATCCCTGGGGCGGAAGTGCCTATGTGGATACAGATCCTAAGTTTTTTTGCTCTGGATGAAATTTTGATTGTGCTTATAATCGGAATGATTCAAGAATTCCGCTCCACCCCGGCCGCGCGCACACTCCCGTATATAAGCGCATTCTTTGCCGCTATTGCCATGTTTGGCTCAGCAATCATGGGACATTTAGCTGGGTGGATTATGGAGTTTGGCTGGAACACGCCGTCAATCATCAAAAGCTATGCGACGTTTGCCGGAACAGGCTCACAAGATGAATTTACCGGCGCATTGGTAGGTTCTCACTCCCATGAAATGGTTGTTGGCGTTATTGCCATGATCATTATTCTTGTTGCACAACATTTCGGATATGACCAATTGAAGAATGTTTCCAGAGTCTTTGCGCGTATAGGTGTTGGAATGGTTGCCATTGGTGTAATCATTATGACAGGTATCTATCTATACGCTGGGTTTTCAACTTGGTCTCCTCCAAATTGGTTCTCTAATGGGGCAAATGGTATTGCCAGTGACGATGTTATAACTGGCATTTTGGTAATGGGTGGCGGACTAGTTATTTTTTCTGCATTCATTATTGCAAAATTGGTTCACACACCATTACGCCTTGCTATGCTGACTTCATGGGTTTTAACTTTTGCTACTGTCGTTATTGCAGGTTATGCAATTGAAATGCACACAAATTTTTTTGGCGCAGGAGATCCGTCTGCTGCAGGCGCCGCCAATGATGCTGTTTTTACTTGGCTGCATCAGGATATTGGGCTGTTTCTGCTTCCTGCGTTGGTGCTGGTAATGCTTGCTGTTGAGCGAATGGCGCACAAATCTTCACCGGAATATATTGGTGTTATAACCATGTTTGGAACAATTGTAACATTCATTGGCAGTATGTTCTTTGTTTTTGTTAATCCGGTGATTTTTGGACGAGCCTTCTATCTAACTAGTATAGGATTAGTAATAGTTGGCGTTGCTCTTTTTGAAACACTGCGCTGGGGCATTACAGAAGCTCGAACTGGAACTTCCTTAACTATAATCCAAGGCAGCATATCCAAAGAAACGTCATCCTAATACCAATCCTTCACAATTTCATGCCCTGTTTGCATAGATTGCGTCATTCCGGCAATTGAGCAAGCGAGTTTATGATACCGATTTCACATACAAGTTTGAAAACTGAAAACAGTTACAACTTGACTATGGGAGTTGGATACAGCCAAGGAGAATCAAACACCGCAATCTCATTGTCTTGCTTGCCTGGTATCGGCATGAGCCTCGCCGATAGCGGTTTACGATGTTTCAGGGAAAGCGCCGCCACATCCAGCAATGTGGCGGCAATTTTCTCCGGGGCGGCGTTGCCTGCAATGGGGATAGTGTCTAAGCCGGATCCGCAGACCGTTGATAACAGCTCTAATGTTTGCAGCGATACAGTTGCATCAGCAATGCGCGCGGCAATGCCAGCGTCTTCCAGCGCGGGCAAAAATATCCCGTTATAGCCGCATGTTTTCAGTGTGGCGCCGGCTCCTTTTATCGCGCTGGTAATTTGCGCCAGCGCAGCTATCGAACCCGCGGCGCCAAATGCCCCTAACCCCATTGCTTCAATGGCGTAGGCAATACTTTCCTCTCCGTTTGGCGCTGGGGAAAGATCCAAGCCATAATATTCCACTTGGTTCTTTGCGGCATATTCTTGGGCAATTGCTTCAATATCCCTGCCGATTGTTTCAAAAAACAGCTGGATATCATCGGAGCAGTGCGCCAAAAATGTATCTGCATCGGGATATGTTTCTTTCGTTTGCAGAATAGTGTCTTGCAGCGCCGCGACACTTTGCAGTCCGATAGAGAATCCCCAAGTTGAATCGGGATGAAACGCTGCGGGGAAAAACGGCCCATACAGCGGGCAGTTAGCAGTCATTGCAAAGCGCATATTGCCGATTCCCTCGGAAGTCATCTTGCTGAGATCCAGCATAACCTGTGCAGTTGGCAGCGCTGCGGCGGCATTGAGGCCAAACTCAGTAGATGCTATTTGTACGGTTGCGTTAAGCGCAGGGCAATTTGCAAGGATACGCGGCAGTGATTGGATATATTCCAAAGGAAAAGAGGATTCATCTGCCAGCGCCGGCCCCAAAGAGAGATAGGAAATTCCGGTTTCGCTCAGCCATTTTTGCAATTGTTCGGTATACGCAATAATATCAACCGTTTTGGCGGGCGCCAAATCAGTGAATAATGGTCTGGTAGAAACGCGCAATGTTTGTATTTCATAGCCTCGCGCAGAATATACTTGTTCGATGACTTGCGCCATCTCAGCTGCCCGCGCAATTGCGTCAAACGTTAGCGGGTGCGGCTGCCCCACACCAATAGTGATTGTTCGAATACGTATTGTCATTGCTTTAAAATCTCTCCTAGCCGGGCAATCATGATGTTTTGCCGCCAAAGACGGCGCATAGTTTTATTGTGTCACCTTGCCCGGTTCGAGATCCAGCGATGTTTTTTATTCAGTAGCGCCTCATTCGCGCTTGTTCGCGAATTGCTTGCAAATTTATAATTTCTGCAATCTCAAATTGCAGTGGGATACTTCCGGCAATTGGCCGAACACGAATAATTGCCGGAAAATAGCCTATGCGTCCATGCAATTCAGCTATAAGCGCCAGCGCCGCAGACACAAGCCCTGGTGGATTCACAAGCAGCGGAAGTGTTTGCCACTCTTCCGAAGAAAAACCAATAGAATCAATTGCTTGAACTATTTGCTTATCCAGCGGATTAGATTGATCAATCTGCATTTGCAGTGTTTGAATATTTTCAATCGAGCTGCCTGAAAGCTGCTCAATCTGCCCAAGCTGTTCCGGTGTAAGTGGGTGCGCAAAGTTTAGGATGTGCATAGTGAATCCTTAATACCGATCATTAATGTCATGAGGGCCAATATCTATAAGCATTAATTTACCATTTTGCGGTTGGCAAATGATACGAGCGCCGTTATTAACGCGAAAATGATCTAATGGTTTACTATTATATACTTTATTTTCATAGCGATCATAAAGAATACCTCCGGCTTTTCCACCTTTTAATGCAACAGTGTTCCCGTTACTCTCCTCTAATTTAACGCTAATCATTGCTAAATCTTCTTGAATTTTAATTTTTCTTGTAGTTTCCTGATTCCGAAATTCTTTAATAAATGTGGAATCATATTCTAATCTTGGAAATTTTAAAAGTTCCTTAGTGTAAATTGAATTGCGAATTTGCCGCCATACGATTTCCCCCCAGCTAGAAGCAAATGCTTGATTATCAACAGATTCATATAAAGTTGGAGCTAATCCTTGTAAATCGTTAAGATTTACATTCCCTTTGCCATCAACCATAATTGCTAACTGCACTTTATATTTGCTAATGGCTTCTTCATCAATTTTAATTGGTAATCGCGGAATACTAATCGGCAAAGTTGTGCCTTCAAAAACATAGATTATTTCATCGGCATAAAACATGCCAAACGCAGCTAAATATCCTTGAATAGATTTAATTGACGCCACTAAATTAAAAAGAATAGGATATTTAAGATCTTGATAACCTGGCAAAATTTCTTGCAAATCATTGAGAAGATTTTTTATCCCTTCTTCAAAATCCTCAAGCGATATCATTGAAAGTTTTTTTGGTATAATAATTTGGACATTTTTCATTCCACGGCTTCTAAGAAAATCCTCAGTAAACTGTGCGCAAGCTTTACCAACTGCAGTATCGGTAGCAATAAGAATATGAATATCTCTTGCATAATCATTTGGGGTTATAATACCCTCGTAAATAGCAAAAATCCCATTTAATTCTGCACTGCTTTTGCGAATAATATCAACATTAGCCTGAGTAAATTCTTGTTGTTTTTGCTTTAAATACTGCTCAATCTTAATCTTTGTTTCCTGCGCTAATTCACCTTTATTAAGATCTTCATTTGCAATTATTTTGTCTTTTGTTAATAAACTAGCGCCAATAGTTGAAACAACTACTTTCGGCATTGAATTCCTCATTATTATTCTCCAGTAAAATAGAAATATTCTAGGAAATGCGTACTCAATTTATTTTATGGAACAATTTGCAATTGTTCCTCTGCCATATCCGCTGGATGTTTTTGCGCCAATACCTTCTTGCTGAATTGCCTCAGTTAAAAGCTCTTTAGAACATTTTCGCCAAGCCTCTGGTCCTGTTAATGCTACGTGAAATGTTCCATGCACACTTAAAAATGAAATCGGCACAGGGCTGTCAAAGTCACCGGGCGATATATTTTCACCGCTGTAATACTTTTGGTGATGGGGTGTCATTATATCTTCGATTATGTCAAAATCCGCTGGATCTGGTAAAGCGTCATGAAATGTTATAAAACCTGATTCATCACTTGAGCCAAACAAAATTTTGCGAACTTGCTGATCTTGTGCGCCATTAAATGTAATTGAATTACTCGTGAAATGGGCAGTTAGCCCTTTCAGCGCCGATCCCGGAATATATGGCACACCATAGGTATGATGCAATGTTAAACCGGTTTCTGTAACACTTTCATTTCCTAAACCAATAATCATTCGGCCGCTAATAGTACATAAATAGCATGAAGTGTCAGCTAATTGCCGCAACGCCACATGCCAGCGATGAAAATATTGCTTATAAGCGTCTTTATTTCCCTTTATGTTTGCCACATTTTTCAGATGCTTGCTAAAAGCAGACGCATCTTCGGAAATAGGTTCACCCGCCTTATTTTGTTCTTTTAAATATCGATCGAAATACAAACCAGGATGATCGGCGTTTTGAGGATCGATATAATTTTCTAAAGCATTACGAATAGCAATTTGAGTTTTATTTGCCATCACTTTGCTCCCCTTCCCCATCTGTATTGCTATTTGCTTCAACGTGTAATATGGAAACTGCAAAACGCTTAAACCAATTCAAAGCTAAAAGCGATTGCCTCGTTACATATATATATTCTGATAACGGCATGGTGCGGACTTCATTCAAAAAAGTATCTTTTTCTTTACCAAGTACCCGAGCAAGATCCACTAAAACCTCTTTTTGAGGTGTTTTATCTTTATTTCGAGTATCAACAAATGCCAGCGCTTGCGCCAAACCTGCGCTGCGAATTAGGATCGGCAGTTTATGACACATGCCTCCATAGGCTTTTGTATTGGTTTCAGAATTATCTTTCCATTTTATAACTTGCTCGTACACTTTCTCGGCAAGTTCCTGATTGCGAGTTTTTTGTGCCATAAAGCTATTTTCCTCCCACAAATTTTACTTGGCAAATGCCTTTGCCAATGGTTGCTTTGCCACCTAATTGTACGGAATGATTCTGGGCAAGATTTTGTACCTTTTGCATAACATCTTGTTCAGAAAGACTATTTTTACGTGGAGGATTAGCGATAACCACACCGGCAAGTATCGTTTCTGCAGGCAGCATTTCTTCGTACCATAATGCGCCAGTATCAACTGTTTTCGAGTTTTCATTAATTTTGATGCGTGCGTTTACTTCAAGCGCTGTATCAAATAAGAATGTCATAATATCGTCATGAACAACGCAGAATCTTTGTTTAAAAAAATCCTGCTCAGATGCGCTGTTAAATAGTTGCTGCGCTATCCAGTTTGCCCATAACTCAGTTATATCTATTTTTTCTGCTTGCAAATCCAAATCTTCCAATAAAACTTTTTGTGTTTTATCAACAGTTGCTACTAATACTGAATTATTCCCTACTAAAGCAGAATCTTCGCTTAAAGCGTCACTTGGCGTATTTGGGATATTTGTTAAACCTACCTCCAGTGCGTCTCGGCGTAGCCGATAAAGTAAAAACGGCGATGTAACATACGCAAATGTTCCTTTAAAGCTTCTAACAGGCAGCGCTATAAGTTTTTGATCGGTAAATTGTATAGCGCTTGCTATTGTATCATCTGAACCGTTAACGTTTTCTGAACCAAAAATTTTGGTTTTTTCTTGTTCATCTCCTTCATACAATGCCCGAAGCGAACCTTTGAGCGATGAACCGGGTAAATAAGGTATTCCGGTTGCTTTTTCCCGTGCAACGGGTAAATCAATTTCTCCTACTCCCTGGCCTGTTCCTGGATGTAACGCCGAAATTGCTTGTATAAAGATGAGTTTTTGAATTGCTGTCATTTGTTATTTACTCCTATTGTTGTAAGTTGTCAATAAATGCTTCAATGACTCGTGTTTTTCCCTTAAGTGTAGTTGGAAGATCATTTTCATCAACCGCATATAGATCACCTGATACAGGGATTTGAGTTTTTGGGGATTTCAATTGAAGTTGTAATGGTATATCTTCAATAGGCGGAACTTCCAACATTGCCGCTAGCCCAACAACGTTACCGTCAATGCATTTTAACGGCCGTAAAATAAGCGGACTTGCCATTCGTTCGGAACCTTGCGGAGTTAAAGTTGCGTCTGGCGGTGGTGAATTTTTAAAATGAAAGATAATTGGCAGACCAAATTCAGAACGAACAAATCCTGGTTCCGGAGCATTCGGCGACTCTTTTTGTGAATTTAGCTTACTAATTGCCGCAGCTTCCGGCCACTTGCCATTATTTGGTGAGCGAAAATTTTTTAACGAAGTGATAAGATTGTTCCATACAACCTTTGCATTAGTATTATTCTGTCTATAGGAAACGCACTTAAATACCATCTTGGAATCTAAATGCGGAACCTCTTTTGGAAAATCTGATTTCTGGATATATTTATTTAATCTATCTTGAATCCATTTCTTAGCTGAATTTGGATCTACAGGATGATCACCAGTTCTATTATCTGCCGTTTTACAGAAAATCGCGCCAAAACCGCGGCGAGTGCGTGCGCCAATGCCACCAAACGTTTCCCAAGCCCATAAGGCTGCTTCCAACTCATCTTTTACATTCAGTGCAATGCCACCAACTGTTACAGAGGTCGGAAATGTCAATTGCAATTCAAATTCCGCAGTTGATAGCATTTTTGCGTCAACATTACTTCTTCTATTGCCATCTACATTTTCTGGACGAAGCGGAAAACCAACATATTCATGAATCTCTGAATTTATTTGACTATTTGGCCGTAAGCTTAATGTTGGTATAATTTCAGTCTTAGAATTGCATTTCACAGATATAATAACTGCAGATGGGCCAACTGGTTTCCCTTGAACAGCTGCGCACCCCAAAATAGCTTCTTCTGCTTTGCGCATTTTATCTAAACTACCTTCGAATTGACCACCTCGAGTTGCACGCCACCAAAAGCGCAGTTCGCCACGTATGGATGAACCGCGAATTGGGGTAAAGATATCATAATAACGCTGGGTAACACCGCCACCAAACATTGGGGTAATTAAAGAATAGTTTCTGCGCATAACTATGCGGTCACTCGTTCGTTTTGTATACGCCGGCGGAGTTTCAATTATTGGTTTCCGAGTCATATTTTATGCTTTTGCCTCTTTTTCTGTCCATGTTCCTAGCGCAGCTAGACCAAAACCATCTCTGCGGAATTGTTCCGGAGATTGCGAAATAGTATTCCAATATACTGAAGCATTTGTAATATCATCACTGATATTACTCATCCAAACATGCTCAATCCATTTTTTACGCTGTTCTGCGCTGCCCTGCAATTCCAGAAAAAATACAGTGCCAGCAGGAGCCATGCGCACCGTTGGTTTTGGCCATTTTTTATGCATATCCCAGCCAGAAAGCGTTAGAGGCCGATCAATTGCCGCAGCTTTCAGTACTGCCTGAACACCTGTAGAAAAAGGATCTTGCAGTAACCAAGTTGGTTGGTATCCTTCAGAAAAATATGCCGGTGTCAGTAGAAAAACGCGGCAGCGCCCTGTGCGGGCAATTTCTTCAGTAATGGCCTTGGGGCAAGGTGGCAACGTATGTGTTGAATTTTGTAACATACCAAACCTTCGTTCCCCACCAAATGCTACAGAATACTTTTCTATCGATCCGGCGCTTGCAGCAGTATTGGAAAGCGATACCGATGCGTCACATGCAAGACCAAGACGTATTACTTCATGAGTAAACGAAGACTTATATGTAAATTCCAGCCCGTTTGTTTCAAAAAGCATGCCATCCTGGCTTGTGCGAGTATCATTTTGTACTTTCAAGTGCGTTCGTGTTGATTTTAACAGAGACTTGATAGTATGATTTTCAAACATCATCTGTGATATTTTTCCAGCACTCTGAATTTCGGCCACATGTAAAATATTATCTTGCGGATCCTTTTTAGAGTAAAATTGCAGTGGATACTCTGCCAGCCATAATTCAAAAAGATCCCATCTCCAAAATTCAGGCATTGCATCTGCCTTCGATTCTTCCCAAGTATCCATTTGAAGCATTTGCAAATCTGGCGCAATACTATCGGTTAAATCGGTAACTGCGCCTTTCGGCAAAGCCGCTGGCCGCAATCTTCGCAGATATTTCCCGGTGCCGTTTTGTGACTGCTTCAACAGTAAAGCGTCTTTTGGCGCTGAAACAAACCAATTCTGAATATTTTTTTCATGCATTTCAAGTTGCGCTAATAGAGGGCCATGAACGGTTAATTCCAAAACAGCCTTAATGTGCTCTTCATCATATCTGCCATTAGAATCTGGAGCGCCAACCCAGTTTAGCAGCGCTTGAGAACGCAGCAGACCCGCTGTCATAGATGGTGTGGGAAACGGCAAAGTTTCTGCCCGTGCGCCAGGATCTATAGTAAAAGGCCGACCGTCTCGAGCGATTATAGTATCATATGGTTCATAGATATATGTTGTCATTACTTATACTCCTTACCGGCAGCAACATTTCGGTTCAAATTATCTGAGTAAATTGATTGCGCTATCAATTGCGCAGCTATCAATTCTTTGGCAATTTGAGCGGCGCTGCTGCCATTATAAGCGGAACCAGGCTCAATCTGAATCAGCTTGAGCAATGTTTTTAAGTGTTCTTCCGCCATCTTTTTTCGTTTTAAAATACGATATATCTCTGCTGATTCCATCTCAGCGTGATATTTTGAGTGAAATCCAAATTCCTTAGCAATCTTATATAATTCATAGCCTAAACCATCGGGAATTGCATTGTTTTGTGCCAATTCAATAAGCCTTATAAAGCGATGGCTCACTGTGTTCCAATTTTCAACAAAGGTAGTATCGCTGCCGCTGCGTTTGCTGATAGTTATCGCTAAAGCATTTTTGCTTTGATTATTATATTGTTTTGCAGCTTTCTCAGCTTCTTCTGCTAACTTAAATACATTTGTTAATGGTTCTAGGTGGTGCGCCACCACTAAACCCGCAGAAATTGTAGGATCCTGTTTCCAGTGAATACCTTCAGCATTATGCTTCTTGAACTCAGCAATTTTGTTATCAAAAGCGGAATGTATTTCGATAGCGCATTTTATCGCGGTGTGCAATGGTAATATAGCGGTAACATCATCACCTCCGGTATAAATAGCTTTACCGGCATTATTCTCAATAGTATTTTTTGCTTCTTTAGCAAATTCCGATAACATCTTTGAAAAATTCTGATGTATGATAATGTCATTAATTTCATCAATACATTTGCCCATACTATCCCCATCTGCTTTAAAAAATGCATAATACGGCAGCGGAGGATGAATATAAGGAAAATCTTGCCGCAAATCATTAAAAAATGCCATGTAAGCCCGCTGAATTTTTTGCATTTTTGTTTGATCTGGCTTTGCATAATCTAAAGCGCGTTCGGGGTATAACAGCGCGCCATCAATATTACCTACGAAACGTTTAAGTGTAAAATCATCTGTTTTCACTTTTTCAAACATCAGCATCTGTTTAGGAAGTGACTGAATATAGTTATTCCAGCTTTGTTTAATTTTAGGTGAAATAGCGTCACCAATATTCTCCAAGTGCTTTAAAAATGGCATTGCAGCCATATGTGATGTACTGGGAAACGCACCTTCATTATCTCGCGTATTGGAAGATTTTCCAAAACGTTTGAGTAGATCGATTCCGGAAAGGCATTCATTTGGCTTTACTTCAATTTCATCTAATGGCAAATCGGAAGAAGCAACTAACACAGCTTCACGCTGTCCATCTATGGAAGATTTATCAGTATTGCTTGCCCAAGTTGGCTGTTTAAATAATCGTGCCGTTTTACGCATAGCCATTGCTTTTTGCAGGTTTTTACGAGCAGTTGCATAGGTTGAACTGTCGTCAGTTATTTCCAAAGGAACAGCCACCCAATAGAGTTCTATTCCATCCAGTACTTGCTGCACTGCAATCTCAGCATTTCCATTGAATACAATTTTTTGATCTGTAAGTCTTTTCAAAATATTGTCTATCTCTTGCTTGGCAAAATCCAAAACTGCTTGGCGAACTTTTGATCCAATAATTTTAGGATCTTCCTCTATTTGCGCCATAATAACGTTCGTTCCGCTAAAATCACTCCAACATTTTAATTCATTGCTATCAGCGCTGGGGAAAATGAGCTGCGTTTTTTTGTCGTTCTCAGTGATAGCGCGCGCCATGGTTTTACCCAACTCACTGATGAACTTTGATCCGAACCAGAAATCACGTGTTCGCCGAGCGCTGACAATAAAAGTTTGCACTGGCCCAACGCTCACTTCCATAAGAAATGTCATTATTTTTCTGCTCCTTTAAAAGGCAACGGATATGTTGCAATATTTACAATCATGCAACAAAAAATATCCTTAAATCTGAATAAGAGTATAACATACGAATGCAAACTAAAAATTACGAATAATTCTTAAATTTTATTAGAATGTTTCGCATTTTTTTGAGTTTCTCCAATGATATAATCCTTAATACAAGCGAAATGGTCTGCAACCCATTGGGTGTTTATTGACCGAGCCTGCAACTTCCAAGCGTATTGACATTCTTGGAAAATTTTTGTTTTATGGGTTTGAACTGTTTTGACTTGTATGGATAATGATTTTGCGATTTCAGCGTCGGAGAAGTTTTGTAATATATAATACAAAACTTCTTGCGGCCTTGAACTTAACGCATCCCATACATCCTTAGCATTTTTATAATCAGGTGATTTTTCAAATACATGATTCTCAACATGCAAGTGAATACTCGAAAATGGCGCATCAATCAGTTTAATGTTTTCATGCTCTAATTCACTATGCATTTGCGAACCATTCTTTGTTTTTTCACGAATTTCGCTGCTTGAATAAAGATGCCAAATGTGATCAACCGCATCAAACGTTTGCTGCGCCATCAATAACGCGGCATATCCCAATAATCTTGGTCCACCGCTTAAACAAAGATGGATAATATCACCTTGGTTTTTATATTCGTAAAATAGCTGCTTAAAACGGTCAGAAACAGCTGAAAGTGTATCAAGTGAATTAATTACTTGAATTGGTGTTTTGTTATACAATACCAGAGTATAATGAATTTGGCATAATTTTCCATTGTATTGATTGTCTTTAAATTCTTTAGACAACTGTTTTTGTACTGTAGGAAATATTTCTGATTGAAGATGAATTGCATTTACCTTGGTTATCGGATACGTTTCAAGAAGTCGATCTAACGCCAGCGTTATAATTTGTGGTTGTGATCCTAGCGTTGCTATCAGCACATGCGAGTTCATTGATCGCAAAGATCCTCCGTGAAAAAGATTAGAGTAAACGGCATGCAAAAACAATTTAAAGCGCTTCTTATCGGCGGGCCACCGCATTCGGGTAAAAGCACACTAGCTTATCGACTGTCTGCAGCCTTGCGCGCGCAAAAAATCAGTCACTACCTTCTTAGAGCAAACCCGGATGGCGAGGGTAACTGGTTTTATGAATCGAATGATTCTATCATACAAGAATTACGCAAGAATAACAAGAAATCGTGGACGCAGTCTTTTACTAAAGATATCACCAATTTTATTGCGCAAACCCCGGCGCCATTATTGGTTGATACAGGTGGAATACCTTCGGAAGACACATACAAAATCGCAAAGGTTTGTCAGAAGGCTATTATAATTGCGCCTAATCCCGCGCTTTTGCATACATGGGAAGATTTTATTCATGAAGCGCAAATACAACTGCTTGCAAGTTTCATTTCAGATTTGAGTGGTGAACAACAGGTCTATGTTGAAAAAGATACTTTGTACGGTATCATTCATGGCTTATCCAAAGATATGTCTTCTGATGGCGTTTGTTTTTCTGCGCTTACCCAACAAATTAAGCAGGAATTTGAATATTCTGAAATTGAAATGTTTGCAATACACAAATCGCAAATTACAGACGCGCTTGTATTCCAGCTTAACCGCATGCATATGAATGCGTCGATATGGCCAGATTCAGATAACTGGAAGCCTGAAGAATTATCTATTTTATTGGCAGCATTACCGAGCTACGAGCCACTTGCGCTGTATGGCGTCGCTCCAAATTGGGTATATGCAGCCATAGCGGCCAATACAACGTTGCCACTGAAAATATTTACCATGCAGTATGGCTGGGTAGATATTCCGCTTTCAGAACTGCCAATTCGAAATCTTAATGGATCGGGAATAACATGGACGGCCCATACTGCATTAGAAAAAATATATTTGCAAGGTAACATTCACAAAGATTATCTTTCCTTAGCAGAAATGACTGATCTTTCTGTTCCGAATCTGCCAAATAATCTTGGTGTTATTCTCAGCGGAAAATTACCGCAATTGGTTTATGCAATTGCAGTACGAAAATATCGCAAGCATCTATGGGTTGCCGTCTACCAGCCGCAGTTAAATGGCTCCGTGGTAGTGTTTTCGCAAACATCGCAACATAAAATTGGTGATATTATTACTGTCGATAACGCCTATATCACTAATTTAAGCAAGTAAATTTTTATGAAAAGGAGTCGCAGTTATGTTAAAATTTACCGGGCATCCGTTTTTAGATGTCGGTGTTGCAGCTATTACAGCCTATGCACAAAAAAGGCGCCCGGAAGATGTAACTCAGGAAGATCTGGGAAAAGTCGCTGCATATATTGAGCAGAACTATGTCATTCCACCGCTTTCTTCAACCTTGACAATGTCACTGCCAAATTCGGGTTTTACTCAACCTGCGTTTGATATCACTAAAAAACGAGCATATGCGCGCGTCGTCAGTCAAGGTTTTATGGAAAATGCTCTCAATAACTCTGAGCAATGTATTTTTACCGGAGACCCGGCGTTACAAATTCCACTCGCGTTAAAAGATGATATTCCATCAGGAAGAGTATTTCGGCAACATGTACCGCTGTTATCGGGTGAAGGAACCATCAATTTTTTCCCGGAAGGCGCCGCCGGATTGCCAATTTCAGGTGAAGCTTTGCTGTCCTTCCAATTCATGACAATGGGCTGCGCCAAATGCGGCGGCCGCTTATTAGCTGTTCATTCAGAAAATATTGATATGACGGTGCAATTTGCCGAATCATTTCTGCAAAATAATCTGAAAGCTATTTTAAAAGCGCAAGAATTTCATCAAGATAAGATGGAAGGCTCACTGCATTCGCCAAAAACGTTGCTGATTGATACGCTTTGCGAAATTGAACGGAATCGGCGCGAAACTAATAACGAACAAAACACCGCATTTTCAATAACAGCGTATTATTTTACCAACAGCGGTCAAGGCCCGGAACTGGCAATCTATCATTTGCCAATGAACATTATGAGCTTTGTGCTGCATTTGCAAACAGTCACATATAAGGCAGCATGGGAAGTCATTGTTCAGCGATCCTGGCAATTAGAGAAGAACTCTAAAAACCAGCCGGCTAATATCGGCGCCAACCATAAAACCAAAACAAATTATTTGTATGAAGATCTGTTTCAGCTTGAAAATCCTGCGCAATGGGGAAGATTCATCCGAACCTACTTTTTACGCATCCCTATGCGTTATAAGAATCAAACAGATCCTCGACGCGACTACAATTTGCAGGAAGAATTATCGTTGGTTTCCTGGCAGCTTGTAGAACTTTTTTTACGAAAGGTAGTGTTTATGGATACCACTCGCATAGCGCAAATCAGCGCATTAGGTGATCAGCTGGCAACATATGTAAGAAAACAAGGAGGAAAACGCTGGTTCCGTGAATTTTTTACCGTAAACCGGCCAGATTTTTTACGCACACAACTTATTAAAGCTAATTTGGATAACATTCGATCCGGACAAACATCATTGTTTGATATGAATGGATATATCGAGGTGTTTGAAGAAGGGGTTGATATTGCCCGGCCAGATTGGCGGCTGGCGCGCGACCTTGTATTAATGCGCATGATCGATCAACTGCAAGATTGGCTGCCACAAAATCGCGACGCTATTCCCGATACTTCCAGTGAAAATTTTTCAGAAACAGAAACAGCAGAGCAGTAAACTTACTCACCCATTTTTTTAATTACGGAGGAAAACTATTATGGCTTTTGTTACCGGCATGCTTTTTATCGATGCGCCTGCCGCAGCGCTTAACAATTTAGGGTCTATCCCCGGCGCTCGCGAAGATAACAGCGTTGGGGTTAAAGTTATCAAAACTCGCGAAGGTTCTTACCCATATGTTTCAGCGCAGGCGTTTCGGTATTGGCTGCGCACAACGTTAGAACAGTATGGCAGCGGATGGGTTTCTGCCCCTGTGTTTCGCGAAGAAAAGATTGCTTATACCGACGCCAACCCACTTATATTTTGGGATGACGATATCTTCGGTTATATGCGGGCATCTTCACAAAAAGAATCTGCAAAGGCGAAACGCGAGGCAGACGCTTCCCAGGCAAATGCTACAGAAACAACTACCACTATCACACGGCTTTCACCGTTTCGTATGAGTACTTTGGTTTCTATTGCCCCTGTTTCACTTACTGACGATTTTGGTGTGATGGCGCGCCAAGAGGGCAACCCCGTGCCACATGAACACCAATTTTATCACACTACATTAAAAGGGCTTTTTTCATTGAACCTGAACGCCTGCGGGACTTTTTCCTATCGCAAAAAGACTGGATTCCAAAATTTAGATGATGTAAGAATAAAATTAGCGCAAGGTATAGCAGGTATTGAGCATCTTCCTGACGTAAAATCCTATCGGTTGCCGGCAGCCCAGCGCATGCAGCGGATAAAAGCGCTTTTTGAGGGCTTGGCGCACTTGGAAGGCGGAGCTAAACAGGCTTTGCATTATACCGATATTACGCCAGGTTTAACTTTTGCGGCAATTACAAAGGGCGGCAATCATATTTTTAATCATATTGCTGGCGCCGACCCTAAAGGTTTGCCCACCATTAAAATTGATGCGCTGAAAGAAACACTTGCAGTATACGCGCAAGACGTTTTATCACCAATTTATGTTGGCTGGGCGCGTGGCTATATGGATTCCGGCAGAGCGGCGTTTGAACAGTTTGCCCAAGAATATAACGCCGATCATACGCCTGTAATCAGCATGCAGCATCCCCGCGAGGCGTTTCTTGCTTTGGCGCAAGATCTGGAAAAACATCCGGAATGGCTGGCTTAGGAGAAATTTTACTATGCGTGCGCTGAAAGTCTCGTTAGAGGGGATTACAACATCGTTTCGGTATCCTCATTTTATGATAGGAGATCAACCAACGTTTCCCATGCCTCCGCCGGCAACAATCTATGGGCATATCTGCAGCGCGCTGGGAAAATGGGTTGATCCCACCGGAATTTTGTTTGCCTACCATTTTACAGCATTGGCCGGATTTGAGGATCTGGAACATATCCATATGGTTTCAGCTTCCGGAGGCAAATTGCCCGGAACCAATGAACCTAAAGTTCAAGAAGGCAGTATTCAGCCATTTCGACGGCAGTTGCTGTTTCAGCCGCGAATGGATTTGTATATCAATCAGCCGGAATGGGCAGAGGCTTTTCGCAGCCCTGTCTATCCCGTTATTTTAGGCCGTTCGCAAGACCTTTGCGCTTATACTTCCGTTGAAGTGGTTGAATTACGGCAAGAAAAATCGGTGTATTTAGAACATACTTTGCTCCCTTTTGAAATGGCTGTTAGAACTCAGATTGGAACTGTTATGTTAATGCCGCGCTTTTTAGATTATCATAACAAGCGATATCCAACATTCGCTCGATATCTTGCGCTGCAGCGCCGAATACTGACGAATAGCCTGGATATGCTTCAATTTGATACATCGGAACAAGTGTATTGGTGCGATCCTACTGCGCCGGCCATACAAAATATCCCAAGGGGTTTATTATTTCACTCTTTCCAGGGAAATGACTATGAATCCATTACAATATCCCGCTAATCTTTCCCATATTTTAGCTAAAAGCCCTAATCCAGGAGGTGAAACACTGATGGAGCACACATATGCCGTGCTCCACCGACTGGAGGATTTGCGTCGGATTCACCCTACACTGGAAAATATTGCGCAAACACCCCATGTATGGAAAATGCTGGTTTGGGCCTGTTTTTTGCATGATATGGGCAAAGCAGCAGCGGGGTTCCAAGCTATGCTGGCAGAGCCGCGAAAAAACCGCTGGGGACATCGGCATGAAGCGCTGTCACTTGTCATGTTTGATTGGGTTGCACAATCATTTTCAGAGGAAGAGCAATATGGCATTATTGCCGCTATTCTGTCTCACCATCTCGATCAAAAAGATCTGCATAAAAAATATTTTTTAGTTGATATAGATGAACCGGATCCGCTTACTCCAATGGTGACGGATTTAGCGGAATCAGCGGCCGAAGCGATATGGCGCTGGATAGCAGATGTTGCCAGCGCCCAATTACAGATACCGGGAATGGAGGAAATTGCAGAGCCTATAACACTTTTACCTTTGCAGGAAGCAATGCTTTCACTGAAAACAAACGGAACGGCTCGTGTACGTTTTTGGCTGGAACGCTATCATCGTTGGGTACGCAAGTTAACCAATAATATGTCATTAGATCAGAAAATCATGCCAATATTACTGCGAGGGATGACCACAACAGCCGATCATCTTGCGTCGTCGCATTTAGCGCCGCGCATGCCGGTTATACAAGGGATAGGATTGGAATATTTGCAGAGATGTATACCGGAGGGAAATAGCCCTTATACACATCAAACCTCGGCAATTATGTGCGCTGCAAGCTCTGCAATACTAATTGCGCCAACAGGAAGCGGCAAAACGGAAACTGCAATGGCATGGGCGTTAGGTGATGGTTCTCAAATAATTCCGCGTATTTTCTATACGTTACCATATCAAGCAAGTATGAACGCGATGTATGATCGTTTGAAACACAGCAAAGTGATTTTTACTGAAGAGATGATTGGTTTGCAGCACAGCAGAGCGTTGCAAGCGCTGTATCAGCAGTTTGCCCTTGAAGGGACTAACTATAAAAACGCTGCCGCGCGCGCCGCTATAGAAAAAAATATTAACAGGCTGCACGCGCGACCTGTAAAGATATTAAGCCCGTACCAAATGCTGAAAATCCCATTTCAAATAAAAGGATTCGAGGCAATGCTGACAGATTACGCAAACGCAGCGTGTATCTTAGACGAAGTTCACGCATATGAGCCAAATCGCCTGGCGATGTTTGTTGAAACCATGCGTTTTCTTCATAAATCATTGCAAACTCGCTTTTTTATTATGTCGGCGACAATGCCTACATTTCTGCAAAATCTGTTTCAAGAAACGCTGCATATATCTGAATCACAAAAAATAAGGGCAACTCGCGCGCTGTTTGCGCAATTTCGCAGGCACCGGCTGCAATTATGCGATGGCGATCTGCAAACAACAGGTATCGAATTTATTGCACAGGATTATCACCAAGGAAAATCTGTACTTGCGTGTTCCAATACGATAAAAGGCGCGCAACAAGCGCGCGCATCACTTATTCAAGCCGGCGTCCCTGCGGAAAATGTTTTATTAATCCACGGCCGCTATATTGTACGAGATCGGTTGCATAAAGAGCAGGCAATAACCGAACTTTGCGGTATAAACGCGCCACATCACAATATTGTTGTGGTGGCTACGCAGGTTGTTGAAGTAAGTTTAAATATTGATTTAGATACAATCTACACCGACCCTGCTCCCTTGGAAGCATTATTGCAGCGATTTGGCCGGGTAAATCGTATAGGCGTGAAAGGTGTGGTTCCTGTGCATGTTTTCCGCCAGCCGGATAATGGACAGGGAGTGTACGGCCGCCGCAAAAAAAATGAAGAACAAGGCCGCATTGTGCGAGTGACACTGGAAGAACTGGAAAAACATAACGGTGAGGAGATTGATGAAGCGCAGATTCAAGATTGGCTGGACCATATTTACGCCGATCCATTGATTATGCAGCAATGGCAAGAAGAGTATCAGCATACCAGTAGCGCCATTCAAGATATTCTTGGTAAAATGCAGCCATTTAACAGTGATGGACAGCTTGAAGATGAATTTGATGAATTGTTTGATTCCGTAGAAGTAGTTCCTAAATGTTTTGAAGAACAGTACTTAACTTTAATGGCCAAAGATGAATATTTAGAGGCGTGTCAATATTTGGTGAGTATTAGCAGGCTAAAATATTACATCAATAAACGTAAAGGGAAAGTAGCTCCCACAGATTCACATCAAAATGAACATAGCCGATGGATTATTAATTTGCCCTATGATGAGCAAAATGGGCTTTCGTTTGATGAGCAATCACATGAAGATGATGTTGAGTAGCCGTAATAGAAAGGATGAAGCTGATATTTTATGACACCAATTTCTCTTGTATTGCAGCAGTTTCGTTTTACACTTCGCGCAATAGATCCATTGGCGTTAGATCAACACCCCGGCAGCGCATTGCGCGGCGCAATTTTTCGAGCGCTTTTAAAGCGATTTTGCGCTATGCCTCAACAGCCTTTCTGCGCTATGTGTCCCTTATTGCGCCAATGCCCGGTCGCGTCTTTAGTGGCGCCGCTGCGCGATGAACACCCCCGCGGGCGAGATGTTCCCAGACCGTTTGTAATGGAACCGCCACTTTTTGCGGCAATGCAAGAAGAAGGCGTCACCTTTCAGCGCAATCAGCAATTTAGTTTTGGAATAACACTTATCGGCAGCGCGACAAAACTTTTCCCATATTTGGCGCTTTCAACACAATTTATGGAACAAGATGGGCTTGGCAGACCACTTAAAGAAAATTTTGGGCGCCGCGGCCGTTTTATTGTAGAACAAATCAGCAGTTGTAACCCATTTACACAAAAAGAAACTGTGTTATTTCGATCTGGAAATACTGCTGTAACACCTCCATCCGAAGATATTACAGAAAAAACCATTCAACAATATATTGCGATACTTTCCTCCGAGAAATTAGCGCTGCAATTTCTTACACCTATGCGTTTAATACAGGCTGGGAAATTAGTTCATATTCCAGATCCTGCAATTTTATTGCAGCGGCTTGCCGAGCGATTAGACGCATTAGAGCAAACATATTCTATTGATGAGCCACAAGATGAAATAAATCATACCGGCCGTTGGAGAGATATTGCAGCCACTGCAAATCTCGTTTTAGATATGAGCAAAATTACTTGGGTTGATTCGCAAAGTTATTCAAATCGGCAGCAGCGCAGTTTACCCACCGGTGGTTTCGTCGGCCGCGCGATATATGCCGGTGATTTTAGTCCGGAATTGCACGCACTGCTGGCATGGGGTGAACTTGTGCACGTGGGTAAAGATGTGGTGAAAGGCAATGGCTGGTACCAAATTATTCATTGAAAGGATGAGAATCTTGACATGGACCTAATAGTTGAAGGCCATGGTGTTTTCTTAGGGAAGCATCAGGGCAGGCTGAGGATAAGCCAAAACGGCAAAACTCTGCAAGAATTGGCTATCATGCATATTCAGCAAGTGTTTATTGTCGCTAACGGCGTATCCATCAGCAGTGATGTTTTCCAAATTTGCGCTGAAGAAGGTATTCCAATTCACTTTATCGATACAATGGATCGCCCAACGGCGTCCGTTTACGCTGAAGGATTAATCGGTACAGTGTTAACACGCCGCGCGCAATTATCAGCCTATGAAGATACACGGGGAATCATTCTTGCTAAAGCTTTCGTTGCCGGAAAAATACAAAATCAACGCAATTTAATCAAATATTTAGCAAAAAATCGCCGCGAATCCGAACCGGATCTGTATGAATCATTACAGCGCATTGCGCAGAGCATGCAAGGATTTGAGGCAGAACTAGACACGATTTCGGGGGAACGAATTTATGAAATTCGCGATTATATTCTTTCAGTGGAAGGCAGGTCATCCAGTGCATATTGGGGCGCAGTAGGGCAATTGCTTCCCAAAGAACTGAATTGGCCGGGAAGAATAACCAGAGGAGCCGGTGATATTTTTAACGTTATGCTGAACTATGGCTATGGCGTGCTATATTCCCAGATAGAGCGATCATTAATTTTAGCGGGGTTGGATCCATATGGTGGATTTTTGCATGCAGATCGGCCAGGAAGGGTTAGTTTGGTGATGGACATGATTGAGGAATTTCGGCAGACAGTGGTTGATAGAACTATGATTGGCTTAGCCAACCGCGGTATGACACCGGAATTTTTAAGTGACCACACGCTGGAAGCCAGTTCGCGCAAACGTCTTGCGGAAAAAATTCTAGAACGTATGGAAAGCAGCGAAACCTATGAAGGCAAGCGACAGGCCATTCGATGTATCACGCAAAGCCAAGCGCGGCATTTAGCCACATATGTTCGCGGTGAACGAGAGGCATATACTCCATTTACAGCCGGGTGGTAGTTCATGCGCTGTTTAGTTTTGTATGATATTCCCGATGATCGTGTGCGAACTAAAGTAGCAGACGCTTGTTTGGACTATGGATTGGAACGGGTACAGTGGAGCGCATTTATTGGTGAATTAAACCAAACATTGCAGCGAGAACTTGCGTTGAAACTGCGCCAGCTTGTTGGCAAAAAAGCCGCTAACATTCTGCTGCTGCCGTTAAATGAGGGGATTTGGCAGCAGCGCCGAGAAATTAAGCAAGGGGAAACAGGAACATGATTGAAAGCCGTGATGATATCTATCTGGAAGTTACCGATTTAAAACAGTGGTTATATTGTCCGCGGGTGGTTTACTATCGCTTTTGCCTGCCTAAAATTCGGCCGGTAACTTACAGCATGGAAGCAGGTGATCGCAGCCATGAAGCCGTAAGTGAACAAGAAGAGCATCGCAGCCTGCGGACTTATGGGTTAGATGAAGGAGAAAGAGAATTTCATGTTGCAGTTTCATCTGCAAAACTGAGGCTTTCCGGCCGGATTGATATGGTTATTCGGCAGCCCATAGAGGCGTATATCGTCGATTTTAAATTAAGCGAACATGAAGCCAAAAGCAATTTAAAAATTCAACTATGCGCATATGCAATGTTATTGGAAGAATCTTGGCAAATACCTGTTCGGAAAGGATTTATTTATCATATTGAGCAGCGAAAAGCAGAAGCAATTCTTATTACTCCACAAATACGGAAAACAACCGAAGACACCATAGCGACGATTTTTCAATTTCTGTTAGGTGAACGAATGCCAAATCCACCAACAAATTTAGGTAAATGTGTAGCGTGTGAGTTTCGCAGATTCTGCAATGACGTAGTTTAGATTTTTATGAGTAGATTGAAAACCATATGAAGCGTCTGCCTCATCAAAAATTGGCTTTTTAACGAGTCGTTTCGCAACTCGGCAAAAAAGCGCTCTGTAAACGGCTCTTAAAACTGCTTCAAAAATGCTTTACAGGTCATCATCCCGCTAAACAAGCGGACTGAAGATTTTCGCAACTCGAGGCCATTTTGGAGGCAAAAACGAGTTGCGAAAATTGGGTAATTAAGGTATACTAAATATAGCTGGAAAGAAAATTTTGACTGCGTATAATGCGAAAATAGGCGCATGTACTTACGAAGTGGGCAAATATGCTTTCTGAACGCAGCGAAATAGCTGGCGTTTCATTGCAATTCGATCCGTTGAGGATACTGAAAGATCATCGATTGTGGTCGTTGCTGG
>JAJYBV010000009.1 GCA_021778805.1 Chloroflexota bacterium
GATCTAATTGAACCGGCTTTTATAAATATCGGCAAGGTATCCAATGTAACCGGATATTCGCTAACCGAATTTCCTATATACACTTCGTTGGTTGCTGCGTCAAACCACTCCCCCGACGGAAAAACTATCCGCCGATTTGTCGCGCCGCGCTGAGTAACCGGCGCCGCAAGAATTGAATCACCGATTAAAAATTCATCATTCACAGCAAGCAAATCTTTATTTTGCGGCTCATTCCACCAAATCGGGCGAATTATCGGCGCGCCGGTGTCATGCGCCTGCTTTAATAGCGAAACATACAGCGGCAGCAGCGAATAGCGAAACTCAATCGCGCGCCGGATGATCGATGTATATGGCTCACCAAAAGCCCACGGCTCTTGTTTCCGGCTGAATTTAGCCGCATGATTGCGGCAAAGCGGCATACACACGCCGGCTTGGGTAAACCGAGTCAGCATTTCCGGCTCGGCAAACTTATTAAATCCGCCGATATCAAAACCGGTAAAAGCAAATCCGCTCAACCCCAAACCAATATTCATGGTTATCCCCATACCAATGTGTTCCCAAATACTGCTGTTATCTCCATTCCAAACAGCAGTGTACCGCTGAGAACCCGACGCCGCAGATCTGCTTAAAACAAACGGGCGTTCCTTCGGGCGCAGCATAGTAAACGCCTCATAGGTAGCCTGCGTCATAGTTAATCCATATGCGTTATGAAATTCAGCAAACGAAATGGGGTCATCGTCATTCTTGCAAACGGCGTCTTGGGGCAACGTTTCCCCATAAGTAAGCTGCACATCTGATGGCGCATACATACCCGCCTGCGAAGGTTCATTCATATCATCCCAAATCCCGCTCACCCCGGCGTCGAAAAGCGGCTTATGCAAATTGCTCCACCAGCGCCGCGCAGCGCTTTGCGAAAAATCAGTCCACACTGAAAGGCCCGGCCACACCCACCCGGTAAAATCGGTTCCATCAGCGTTTTTAATAAAATATTGCCGTTGGGTTCCTTCCTGAAACGCGGAATATTCCGGATCCACCTTTATACCCGGATCAATAATCGTAACGACATGGAAGCCGTCGGCGCGCAGCCGCTGCAGCATTTGCGAAAAATCCGGAAATGCCTGCTCATCCCATGTAAAATCGCGGAAACCACGCATATAATCAATATCCAAGTACAGCGCGTCGCAAGGTATGTGTTCCGCGCGAAATCTTGCCCCAACTTCTTCAAACTCGGCGGCGCTCATATAGCTCCAGCGCGATTGCTGGTTGCCCAGCGACCAGCGGGGAAACAGCGGCGGCCGGCCAGTAACGCGCGTATATTGTTCCAGCGCCGCGGCCGGCGTTGGCCCGCAGCACACATACGCAGTGATATCTGTTCCGGTGGTTGTATACGTTAACACATTTGGGTCTGTGGCTCCAATATCCAGTGTGGCCCGCCATGGTGAATCAAAAAACACACCAAAGGTATTGCCGTTCCGCACAATCATCACCCACGAAGCAATTTGGTGCATCGGGTCGGTTTTCTCCGAATGATCGGGTTCCGCGTCGGCCGACCATAGCAGCCGTTTTTTCCCGCGCTGATTCAGCGGCCCCGTGCGTTGACCGGTTCCCAATACCACATCGGATGGCTCCAGAAGAATGCGCCACGAAAGCGAGCCGTCTGCATTGATTGAAAAAGCGCCGGTATCGGGGCTTTGCAAAATGACCGCGTCGTTTTGTATGACGGAAACGGAGGCGCCGGCCAAATCCAGCCTGATTTTCGTATTGCCGCTGCCCAGTTCATAGCGGCGCGCGCCGGCAATGTGAGTAACTTGCGGCGCAGGTGTTTGAAGAAAAGCGGGATCGATAGACCAAGTATGCCGCTGTGTATCTGGAAAAGGGTGAACTGCTATTTTGGCAATATCACTGTCCGGCAGCTCCAAAGCAAGCATACCTTGC
The DNA here is from genome assembly GCA_021778805.1 of Chloroflexota bacterium. Classification (GTDB taxonomy): domain Bacteria; phylum Chloroflexota; class Ktedonobacteria; order Ktedonobacterales; family JACDGC01; genus JAJYBV01. Next base: position 1,936 of record JAJYBV010000009.1, read on the forward strand.
GAAATTGCAAACTGCGCAAAAGCCAATTGTAAATTTTCGTTCATTGGGCTGGCCGAGGAAAGCCAATGTATCGATTCTGGCAAAGACATAGATCTATCTGCTGCTCCTACTGTAATTATTGATTTTTTTCCGTTGATACGCCTGTTCGGTGTTGTTATATAACCTGCACAAACACATAGTATCCGAAAAGCAGCCGTTCTTTTTCATTATGTCACAGCGGGCGCAGTTACAATACACCGCCAATTTCAATATTTTCGCGGAAATATGGCTATTATTACCGAGGGAATAGCCAGTGTGTGGTATACTGGCAAATAGCTATTAGTATGAACGCCAATCCTTTGGCCGGCTATTGACCGTAACGCAATGCCGCCAAAGAGGAATCGTCACCGAATAAAACTTTCCAAATCACACATCCGGTTTTGGGAAGATAGACTTGGGGCCGTCCCCTTGCTCCGGCATCCGGTCCTTGTTCCAGGTCTTGCCTCCGCCTTTTGCATCTTCAACTTGACAGACATGTGGAGCTATTATGACATTTCCGCTCGGACCCATTCACCCTGCCTTGCCGGAGCCAATCAGTTTAAAATTGGCCTTGCACGGAGAGAAAATTACAGGCGTAGAAACGCATACGGGATATTTAAAACGCAGCGTTGAAACCCTGATGCTGCAAAAAAATCTTGCAGATGCGCTGATTTTGGCTGAACGAATCTGCGGAACCTGCGGCTACAGCCATCGTTATGCGCTTTGCCTTGCTATTGAATCGCTTGCCGGAATAACACCGCCGCCGCGCGCACAAGCATTGCGCGTTGTATTCGCCGAAGTAGAGCGCATATTAGCGCGGCTGTGGACCCTGGCGCATATTGGGCGCGCGGCAGAATTAGGCGCGCTGTATACAGGATCGCTTGAGGCGCGCGAGGTACTGTTTGAAGCGTGCGCCGACGCCGCGGATAAACGACTGTTTTGGGAGATTGCCGTTCCGGGCGGTGTACAAAATATTCAAGATCCGCAAGCAATAATCGACGCCATACAAGCATTGCAATCGGTACTTGCTCCGTTTGATCGGTTGCTTTCCCCGAAAGGGGCGCTGGTAAACCGCGCCAATTCGGTTGGAATAGTAACGCAAGACGCCGCAGAAGAAATGTGCATGAGCGGACCCGGCGCGCGCGCCGCGGGTGTTATGCGCGATGTACGGCGGGATGCGCCATATGATATCTATGCGCAAATGGCGGATATTCTTTCAACAGACCCTATCACGGGCTTTATAGCCGGCAGTGCGCCGGCGCGGGCATATCAAATGCTGATGGATATTCAGGAAAGCATGCGAATCATTACCGCAATATTTGATGAACTGCCCGATGGGCAGGAACGCGCAGCGTTGCCGGATATTTTACCGCCCGAAAAAACCGCTGTTACGATAGAAGGAGCGCGCGGCGCAGAAACGCTAACGCTTGAATTAAACGCCAACCGCGGAACCAACGCCGACCTTACCATGCCCGGATTTATTAAATCTATTGCTTTTGCCACCCCAAGCGGTGAAAATATCGGAGCGCTTCCGGTTATATTACAAGAAACTTTGCTTTCAGATGCGCTGATAGCGCTTTCCAGCCTGGATCTTTGCATTGCCTGTGTAGATAAATAACGCAGCGTGGGTTCAGGATTCTATGAGAAAGGTACTGCAATGCTCACACTCTCGAATCTTTCACTTGCGCTGATTTTGGCGCCATTTTTGGCAGGGGTTATCCTTGCCGCCGCCGGCGCGCGCCTGCCCCGCATTGCGGGTATTGCGATTGCCCTGCTTGCGGCTGTCATTTCCATTGCCGCCGCGTTAACACTGGCCGGCAATGTTTTTCCCGACGGCCCAATCGTTTTTGCGTTCCCCCTATTTGGCGCGGCTATCGGTCAGCGATTGGATGGATTAAGCGCATATGCGTTAATCGGTTTAACCGTTTGGGTTATCCCTATCCTTTTGTGGGTTACATTTCCGCGCAGCAAACCAAATTTCCGGCCAATGGGCCTTGTTCTGCTGGCTTCTGCGCTAACTAGCGGCGCTATACTAAACGATAATATTATTCTTATCGCGCTTTGCTGGCTGGGAGCCGCCGTTATGGCGTGGCTGATTACCGTTTCTGAAGATATTGCCGGTGGCGCCGAAAACGTTTACCAAACCCGCTGGGTCGATTTAGTTACCCTTGGCGCCGGCCCAATTTTATTTGTATTGACAATGGTTCCGGTAATGGCAGCGCTGAAAAAAAGCTCCCTGCTCGATATAACCGGAGTCACTGTAAATGGCGCATCTCCATTTTCTTTTTTAAACGCTGCGCTGATAGTTGTCGCGTTTTTGTTTGCGCTGGGCGCATATCCCTTTATGTTGTGGATTCGCCGCGCCGCGCTGGGCATTTCGTCCCATGGGCTGGGTATTATCGGGTTGCTGTACCTTCCCGCCGGTCTTATTTTATTTGCGCGGGTAAGCTCCGTCATCAATAACCCATGGCCGTCTGTTCCTATCGGCATCGGCTTCTCACTCAACACAATTTACATTATTTTCGGTGTCGCAACTGTTTTCGCCGCATCCATAACACTGATGGCGGAGCGCGATATTATGGCTATTGCCCTGCTGTTAGCCGAAAATATTGCAGGGTGGATGATTATTGCTATCGGTTCAGGAAACAGCCAAGCGTTAGTTGGCGTTACCTTGCTGCTTGCCGGGTATATCGCCGCGCTGGGCGCATTGGTTGCGGTTATAGCGTCTTTGGAATGCCGCTTAATCAAAGAGGTTTCCATTGATTCTCTGAAGGGGTTTGCCAAATTTTTACCGCTGCATTTTATTGCGGCGGCAATTGCGCTGCTGTGCCTTGCCGGCGCGCCGCTTTTGATTGGCTTCGCTTCCTTTGCTCTTATAAATCTTGCGATAGCCAAGTGGGGTGGTTTTGCGTTTTTAGCCGGCGGCGTACTTTGGGTAAGTCAAGGATTTATTGCAATTGCCGTCACCCGATACCTTGCCTCATTCTTGGCGCCAAACAACAGCCTTTCCAATGAAGAAACAAATTTATTGCGGTCCGGCGCATCTGAGGCGCCGTTATTCAGTCTGCCGATTATTATCATGCTGATGGTAAGCATTGCCCCGCAGATGCTTTTGGCGCCGGTCAATCTTATTCCCGGGTTAGGGCAGCTTGCCGCCGCCTCGTTACTGAACCAAGGTGTGGAAATTCCTAATATTGCAATTTCTATGTTTGGCATTCAAACAACCGGCATATCTTGGGAACCGGGTTTGTTTTGGATCTTTGGGCTGCTGCTTTTTGCTATTGCGGCGCTGCTTTCCGGAGCCGTTGCTGTAAAAGGCAGCACGTTGCCTGCATTTGCCGGCGGCGAGCCGTTCCGCGAAGAAGAGATGAACGGATTTACTCCTTGGGCAACTGTTACCCGCATAGCGCGAACCCCGCTTATTTTGCCAGGCCCCGCAAAATGGCGCAATGATTTAGGCGCTATTGATATTGAAGGTGAACAAGAAAACAGCTCTGAAACAGACACCGACATAGAAGATGAAGGTGAAGCTGAAGCGGATGAAAACGCAGACGAAGCAAACGCCGCGACAGTAGTCCCGGAAAAAGCGCATCCAGCTCCAAAATCAGAGACGCCGCGCGCGCATGCACAAAAAACATCGGCCGGCAAGCAGCCATCAGTGGAGACTAAACAAGAAAAAACCACTGCCGCAGCCACAGTAAATCCAAAGCCGGCCGCCACGACGCCAGCTAAAATTCCACAGAAAAATATTCCGCCAAACACACAGCGTCAATCTCAAAAGAAGCATAAGGGGGGGCATAGCCATGGCCGCTAAAAATCACGCAGTGTGGGTTTACCCCATCGCCATGGGCGCATGCAATGGCTGCGATCAGCAAATTTTAGCGCTGAATGCGCCGGCGTATCAGCTGCGATCTATGGGCATTTCGTTTGTAAACAGCCCGCGGCACGCCGATATTGTGCTGCTCACCGGTGTGTTAACAAAACGCATGCGCAGTATAGTAGAACGCACATTAGAGGCGGTTCCCAGCCCGCACGCACTGGTAGCAGTCGGAGATTGCGCCATTCATGGTGGCGTATTTGCCGATAATCCGCAAATTTTTGCCAACGCCTCTGATATATTAAATGTAAATATTGAAATTGCCGGCGACCCTCCAACTCCGGATCAGATTATTGCGGCAATTGTTGAAGCTGCCCGTCAGTTAGATGAAGCCGATAAACCTGCAAATACCGCAGAATCAACACAAGATGAGGAGGATTCGACTAAATGAATCCGATAATCAGCGCGCTGATTACGATATGTATCTATCCGGGCGCACTTTTTGCTATTGTGGCAGCGGTACTGTTGGGGTGGGTTCGCGGCTATGCCCGCGCGGCAGCCTCGGGTAACGCCAACGCCGCGCCGGTGTTCTCTCTTCGCGAAATCACTCGGCGCACACGGCAGCAAAGCGTGGAAACCGAAGGCACTAATTTTGCTGTTACGCAAATAATAACTATTGCGGCAATAACCGCGCCGCTGTTAGCGCTGGTGTTTATGCCTTTTCCGGGAAACAGCAATCCAAGCATAAGCCTGTTTCCAACAAACGCCATTGCGGAAGCCGCCCTACTGCTGGGTATGCCGTTAAGCAAAATATTGCTTGGCTGGTTAACACCCTCACCCTACACCCGATTAGCCGCGATACGGTCTGTACGCGCGCTGTTGGGATATGTTGTTCCGTTTGTATACGCAGTTACGGTTGCCATGGCGCTGCACGGTTCATTAACTTTGGAGGGCTTTTTTACCCCTATACCTTCGGGAACTGCAATTCATAACTATTTTATCGAGGTTATATTACTGATTGCAGGATTGCTCTATCTTATATGCATACCGGTGTTTACCCGTTTAACGCCACTGCGCGCAGATTTTGGCGCTATCGAGCTGGCGTCTGGTGAATTGACGGAATTGAGCGGCGGACAACTGCTGGTTATGCGCGCCGCCGAAGCAATTCAAACCTTGGCGTTTATCGGTTTTGGCGTCTCTATTTTTGTTGCCCCGTTATTTTCAGCCGGCGCAATTCGCTCCGTTAGTTTTATAGCGATTCTGTTTATTGTTGCTATTTTATTAGGGGTATGGGAAGGCTTCGCGCCGCGCATCCGCACATCTGAAGATTATATGCAGCCAATAACAGCCTGGAATAACATGGGATTGCTGATATTGGAAGCAGCTGGAATACTCGGGTTTTTAGTCATACATCTCATCAACATCTATTTTCATTGGTAATTTTGGCGCATTAAGATACAGATACAACAATCCGAAGTTTACAATGGGGCGGCTATAAAGCTGCCCCATTGCTATATTCAAAACATCGCAAATGAGCAGAAAAATGCAACGCCAATACTGATTTTCGTAATTACGCAGGGGATTTTGACAAGGTCTCCATAAAGCAAAAGATACCGCGCGATATTGATAGTCAGGCAGCAAGGGCGCCAATATTGCCCTGGGAATATTTTTTTTAATAAAAAAATTGGGGGGACACCCCAATCCCCGCGCAACGGGCTACCGCCCCTTACGTATCCTCAGTTTTGTGCGCCGCGCCGAAGCAAAAGCGCCATAAAATAACAATACTGATTTTTTATCTTATCTTGACAAAATGTTCTAAGTATGTTACAATAAGAACATAGGTTTTACTATAACCAATTTTAAACAGATATTTCACCGCTTTTGAGGAGGCGTGACATGAATAAACAACCAAATGAATCAATTTATCCCGCCAATTGGCTTTTTGGCAAAGATTTTGATCCCTCAGAACATCTTATGAAAATCGATCGCTTTGATCGCGCAACTCAACGTAAAATCGTTAATGAATATATGAATGTGCAAAATCGTCTGCTTTGGTTTATCCGCGACCAGCGCGCGATTATTGCTTCCGGCGCCGCTAAAGGCGCCTATGAAATAAAAACCGAATTAATAGAGCTGGATAGGCAGGTTGGCTGGGCGCATTTTAAAACCTACATCCGCGACACGCTGGGCAACGAAGCGGTTATGTATGGCTCCGAATCCGCGCGCGATTTTCCGGATTTTATTGAAAAAGCCAACACAAAATCATTGGGCCGCGCGCTGCTTCTGCTGGGTTACGGCACAGCGTTTGCCAACGAAATGGATGAGGAAGATCGCTTTGTGGATGCTCCTCAATCTATTACAAAAGAACCGGCTGAACCCTATAAAACCGGCGCGGCCCAGCCTAAAACCAATACCGTTTCCGTGCTTCACGAACCGGCGGCTGATTTTGCCAAAACTCCAGACCTGATGGCTACAGAACGGCAAAAAACTAGTATTCAAAAAATCTGCGCAAAACTAGGGCAGCCTGAACCAGATATTAATTCAATGTCGTTCGACACCGCGCGGAATACACTGGCGCAATTAAGTGTGCTACTTCAACAAAAACGAACATTGACCGCCGTATAGCGCCGCCGATTCCTATGGTTCTTCTGAATTTGCCGCCAACAACTCCGCGCGCTCTTTTTCCGCGGTAGTATGCGCGGCAAATATTGGCTGAAACGCAAAGTAATTCATCGGGCTGCGCCAGCCAAACCATAACGCCAACGGCGCAATCAACGGCAAATCATTTCGGTTAACCGGCCGAAACCACGCCCATGCTATCAATCCCACCCACACTCCAAATTCCATGCCGCTCCATAGTATATGCGGCCCAAAGGGAATGTCGCGGCTCAGCGCCAAACTAATCGGGCCAAACCCTATTGGATAAAATGAATCCGTCGCCGGAACCAGCACACTTTGAAACCACGCCACCGGGCTTAAGATGATAAACGGCAAATTGACGGCAAAAAAGACCGCAAACATCCACACACCACCGGCAATTGCCGCTTTCCATCCGTCTTTTTTATAGATTGCAATGAAATAAAACGGCGCAAAAAACCACGCCAATTGTTTTATCGAACACGCCAATCCCATCATTATCGCCGACGCGCGCCGGTTAGGGCTAAAAAACCACGCCGCAGCAATACACAAAATGACAATCACATCATAATTAACAAATATCGTATAATTCCAAATCGCCGGATTCAGCAGCGCGGCGGTAAGCATACTTGGGCGCTGCTCTGGCAAGGCGCGGCGCAGCAGCAAAAAAATTAATATGGCAAACGCCAATAAATTCAGCCACAGCAACGATGGCATGCCAGCCCAAATAAATGGCGCGCCCAGCAGTAATATACCTGCTGGATAATTATGCACCGTGCGCGGATCAAACGCCGTAGTTGTTTTTTCGCCACTGGAAAAAACCTGGTGTATCACCACTTCCCGCGCCGCTATAGAAGGATAATTCAATGGGTTAGCGCCAAACGCATGAGCGCCCAGCACAGGTGTTGGTGTTTCACCCGGCCAACGCTGCAAAGCCTGCCAAAATGCCGCATTATCGGTATACGGGTTTACGCCATGCAAAATAAGATCAATATCCATATGTATAAACGCTATGGCGTCTACACGATAGTTTCCCGTCACCGCATCGGTAATTTGCGGCGCCGCAAAATTCGTTGCGGTAATAAAAAACGCCATTATCCACACAATTTGAATAAGCCGGTACCACAGCGTATGCGATATTTTTTCATAAATCACTTGAACGCCTTTAGGTAGTTGATTATGCGAAGCAACCCATAACAGGGCAAAAGCAGCTATCGCAAAAAGAATACCCGCCGGACCTTGCCAGCGCAGCAGCGCGCCTTCCCCGGGACTGACTATCGTTATCGCCTGGAACAAAAAAAATTGTCCGGTCAATAATGTCATCCACCGCCAAGAAGGTGTGAACATAGCAATTAAAAAATTACCGGCTTTTTCCCATAGCCGAATAAATCGGCGGAGATAGTCGGCAAAAATAAAAGGTTGTGTGTGCATCATAGTATATAAAACGTTTCTGCGCCGGTTAATGTCTCAGCTAGACTCAATATAGTTAAAGTTTATACTAAGCAGCCCTTCATATGCAATTTATGTTGCTATTCCTTGCGCAAATTCATCTTTGCATGCCGATACGTTATCATATATAATGATAACAACAGTTATCGCAACGCGCGCGTATAACTTCAAAATAGAGCGCAATTATATGCGTTGAAAAGTTTTGCGTTCATGGGAAAAAAGTATCCGCATGGTTCCGCGCAGGGAGAGCCTGGCCAAAGACTGAAAGCCGGCTTGCGGCGCCCGCCGAGAAGTTCGTTCCCAAGCAGATTATTGAACATGCAGTGCAGTAGGTAATCCGGCGGCCGGCCGTTACCCGGCAAAACAAGTGGCGGAATATATATTGCGGGAGCCGCATGCGGTATTGAGTTTACCAGCCCCCAAATGTTTCGCAACCAGGGTGGTACCACGAATAATGCTTGGTATAGCAGTCTCGTCCCTGTGGCGAGGCTGCTTTTTTATGTGTTTTTTTAGGCAAAACACCAACCAAAATCTACATCAGAAATTTGCGCATTCTTAAGCGAGATGTTTGTTATCTCAATATCACTAAAATGCGTCATTTCCAATGCAGCGGTTAGTACATACTATAAGGAGACTTCACATGCTTGATTTATTGCGCATACTGCAAGAAAGCGCGTTAAAAGCGCTGCTTTCTGCCGAAACAAGCGCCGAAATTGCGCAATGGCAAAATTTGTATTTAGGGCGGCAAGATGGCGAATTAACTAAAATTCTGCGCGGATTAAAAGATGTGCCGGCAGCAGACCGCAAAACCATCGGTCAACGCGCCAACGAAGTAAAAAATGAGCTGGAAGAGCAAGCCGAACTGCGCAAAAAAGCTATCGCAGAGCAAGAACTTGTAAGCGCTTTAGTTGCGGAACGACTAGATGTTACGTTGCCGGCCCGCACGCTGAACAGCGGATATATGCACCCCATTTCACAAACAATTTACGAAATCTGCGGTATTTTCCAAAAACTTGGCTTTCATGTGATTGAAGGACCCGAAGTTGAAACTGATTATTATAACTTTCAGGCGTTAAATATTCCGCAAGACCACCCCGCAAGGGATATGCAGGATACTTTTTGGGTTGAGCCAGGCCAAATTTTACTGCGAACTCAAACATCGCCCAACCAAATTCGAATTATGGAGCAAACTAAACCGCCGGTGCGCGCCGTTGTTCCGGGCAAAGTCTATCGCAACGAAGCGACCGACGCTACCCACGAAGCCATGTTTCACCAAATAGAAGGCCTTGCAATAGATTCTTCAACCACTATGCGCGACTTGCGCGGCGCGTTGGAAGCTTTTGCCCGAGAGTTATTTGGCCCGCAAACAAAAACACGGTTTCGGCCGAGTTATTTTCCATTTACGGAACCCAGCGCAGAAGTTGATGTTACTTGCAATGTTTGTGGCGGCTCTGGCTGTAGAGTTTGCAAGTTTTCCGGCTGGGTTGAAATCGGCGGCAGCGGCATGGTGCACCCGCAAGTGCTGCGCAATGTGCAATACGATCCCGCGGTATATCGCGGATATGCGTTTGGCATTGGCGTAGAGCGCATTGCAATGATGCGCTATGGTATCAATGAAATTCGCCTGTTCTCTCAAAATGATCTGCGGTTTTTACGGCAATTTTAATGAAATCGCCAACAGTTAGGGCTTCTATTTGTGCGGTTTTATGGAAGATTCACATCCTTCGCGCAAATTTTGCGGATTTGCAAATTGACCTATTTTTTGCGGAATAAAGATACGAGAGACCTAAGCCAAAAGCGGATTCGGGGAGGACACCACCGACTTTATGCGTTACGTCTGCCCAAATCTCTAGTAACTGCGCACAAATTAAAGGAACACCCTGGCAAGATAACATACAAAGGAACACATCACTATGAAAATCATTATTTCGGGATACGGAGCGGTAGGTCGCTATTTGGCTGAATTATTGGCGGAAAAAGAAGCCGTTTTACAAGATACATGGGGGCTTGCTATTGAAATAACCGGAATTACCACCGGCGCGCATGGCGCTTGGATCACAGATAACGGCGCCGGTTTGCGCGCTGCGGATATTATTGCCGCAGGCTGGCCAAAATCGGGGAAATTGCCCAGTGGAGCTAAACCATTTACCGGCAGCACCCTGGAAATATTAAATGCTGCGCCGGCGGATATGCTGGTGGAAATTTCACCCCTGAATCCGCACTCCGGTGAACCGGCGCTTTCGTATGTGCAAGCAGCGCTGAGCAAAGGCGCGCATGTTGTTACCGCAAACAAAGGCCCCATTGCCCACGGCCTGCATGAACTGCGGAAACTGGCAGCGGCAAATCATTGCCATCTTCGATATGAATCTACTGTTATAGATGGGCTGCCTGTTATCAATCTTGCGGAATTTACATTGCCGGCAACTGAATTTACCGGGGTTCGGGCAATAGTCAACGCAACCAGCAATTATATTCTTTCCGGCTTAATGGCGGGACAAAGCTTTGATGAAACACTCAGCAAAGCACAGGAAATCGGCATTGCCGAGGCAGATCCCAGCATGGATTTAGATGGATGGGACGCATCGGTAAAATTGACTATCCTTGCCAATACGCTGATGAACGCCGATATCCGCCCCACAGATGTCGAGCGCATTACCAACGCTGAATTAATGCAGCAAATGACGCAAAATGCGCCGGCCGGGGCTACGATAAAACAAATCGGCGCCATCTGGAAAGACGCCGGCGCGCCGGCCGGAATACGCGCCAAAGTTGCTTTGGAAATACTCGCTCAAGAAGATTCTTTAGCCGGAATCGGTCAAGGCAAAGCGGCGCTGCAGTTGCAAACCGACACGATGAATGATGTGACTATTATTGAAGGGCCGGGAACACCACGACAAACCGCGTTTGGCATTTTGGCGGATATTATTACCATTGCCCGCGAAAGGAAATAAGATTTATATGAAAGTTCCGTATCATTGGCTGAAAGAGTATGTCTCTTTCGATGCAAGTCCGGAAGAGCTTGCAGAAAAACTTACTATGGCAGGGCTGGAAGTTGAAAGCGTAGAACACGTTTGGAATAACATTATTACCGCCCGCATCAATCATTTGGAACCGGTAAAAGGCTCCAGCCATTTAAACGCAACGAAAATTTTTACCGGCGAAGGCCGTGAATTAAGCGTAGTGTGCGGCGCGCCAAATATTAAGGAAGGCGATATTGTGCCGCTAGCGCTGCCCGGCGCGCAATTTTTTAATGACGCCGGCGAAACACTGACGATTCAGGCCACAAAAAAAATGGGCGTGGTTTCCGAAGGCATGCTTTGCTCGCCCCGCGAACTGGGGCTATCGAGCGATCATGAGGGAATTTATATTTTACCAAATGATACCCCGCTGGGTGTTTCACTGGCAGACGCGGTTATTCACTTGGATATTAAAGCGCACCGCGGAGATTTGTTCAGCATGGTGGGGATTGCCCGCGAAATGGCCGCTTTATTTGGCGCAAAGCTGAAGCAGCCCGAAATTAAATTACCCGAAAAAGGCAAAAATTCCATCAAAAAAATGGCGTCGATTACCGTGAAAGCTGAAGACGATTGCCCGCGTTTTACTGCGCGTGTTATCCGCAATATCAAAATGGGAAAAGCTCCCCTTTGGATGGCGCAACGATTAGCGCTCGCCGGAATGCGTTCCATAAACGTTATTGTTGATATAACCAATTATGTCATGCTAGAGTTAGGCCAGCCGCTACACGCCTTCGATTACGATAAAGTTGCCAATCATCACCTGATTATCCGCCGCGCTGAACCGGGCGAAACGTTAGGCACGCTGGATGGCGCTATGCGCGAACTGACACCGGATATGGTTTTGGTGTGCGATGAATCCGGGCCGCTTTCCGTTGCCGGCGTTATGGGCGGCGCATCCAGCGAAATTTCATCGGATACAACGCAGATTTTGCTTGAAGCGGCTTCTTGGAATCCCGTAAATATTCGCAAAACATCGGCAAAATTAGGATTGCGCAGCGAAGCTTCCAGCAGATATGAAAAAGGCGTCGATCCGGAATTGGCGTTGCAGGGATTAAATCGCGCCGCACAATTAATGGCTGAATTAGCGGGCGGAGAAATTGTTCCGGGATACTTGGAGTCTTATGCTCATCCGTCTCCTAACGTAACAATTCCATTCCACGCCAGCGCCTGTGAATGGCTGCTGGGGTACTCGGTAACTCCTGAAGAAGCTGCCGGCGCGCTGCGATCTTTGGAATTTGCTGTAGAGCAGAATAGTGATGATGGCTCTATGCTGGTAACGGTTCCCAGCTGGCGCGGCGATATTCTGGAATCGGCAGATTTGGTTGAAGAAATTGCCCGAGAATTGGGATATGACCGTATTACGGGAAAATATCCGACCGGTGACGCGCCGGAACCGCAAGCGGCGAACTGGTTTGATATTCAATATCAATTCCGCCGCCGGCTGCAGCAATGCGGCTGCGCAGAGATTGTTACATATCCGCTGACCAATCAGCGCTCTACACTGCAATTGCTGACCGATGAAAGCGACACAGCGCAATTGCTGATTGGCGCGGTAGATGAGCTGGCTCCTGCAGAAAAAGGCAAAAAAAATAACGGGAAAAATAAACAGAAACAACAATCGGCGCAGTCTGTTTCCGAAACATATGATCAGGCAATACCTCCATTGTCAGCTGATGAACTGCCGGCGGTCAGACTGGTAAACGCTATCAGCGCAAAAATGGATATGCTGCGTATTACGCTGATGAATGCCATGCTGGAAACTATTTCGGCAAACTTACGATACGGAAACGCTTCGCTGCGGCTTTTCGAGATTGGACGCAGATACATTGCGCTGCCAAACAGCGAACGGCAATTGCCGGATGAACGCCGCACGTTATGCGTTGGGCTGACCGGTTACACCGAAAGTTGGACCGAACCGCGCCGAGAATATGATTTTTTTGATATGAAAGCGATTATTGAAAATATTGCCGGCGGACTGCATATGACAAATCTGCGCTTTACTCAAACGCAATCGCCAATATTTCATCCGGGCAGATGCGCGCTGTTAGAGGTGGAAGACAGCCACGCTAAAGAATCTCGATTTCACACAATTGGCGTAATGGGAGAAGTGCACCCAATTATTGCAGAGCGGTTCGGTATTTCGCAGCGAACGTATCTGTGCGAGATCGATCTTGCCAGATTATATCTTCACAATACGCCGCCGCGGTTCCAGCCGATTTCTCGATATCCGGCGCTGACACGCGATATTGCTGTAGTCGCTGATATTTCAGTGCCGGCGCAAACGATTGCGGATGTTATAAAAGCATCCGGCGGAGAACTTACCCGTTCCGTTACATTGTTTGATGTTTATATGGGAGATCAGATACCGGAGGGCAAACGCAGCCTTGCGTTTACTGTAGAATATCAAGCGCAGGATCGCAATTTAAGCGACGCTGACGGAGATTTTTTACGTGAACAAACTGCAAATGAATTGAAAAAACAAGTACACGCGGTTGTGCGTGAATAACTGATGTGCGCAGCGCGGGCAAAATTCTTTTACCGGAGTTTCTGCCTACGCCGCCTGTACACAATTAAAGGCTGCTATTGCTCCATACTGATAACTATTTTGCCGTGAACATGGCCATTTTGCATATGCTTTATTGCTTGAATCGTTTCCGAAAACGGATATATGCGGTCGATAATTGGTTTTATTTTTTGAGCTTCAAGAAGGTCTTTAAGATAGAGCAGATCCGCAGGAGTTGGAGTGGTCATCATATTTGCTATTTTTTGTTTTTTGTTTCCTGCAAATGGCGCGCCAGCCATCATCATTTCCAACATAGACCGCATTATTTTAGAGCCGCCAACCCCAACATACACACCTGCAGGGCTTAAAATATGCCGATACGCATGTATTGAATGATAGCCGTTGATTGCAATAATACTATCAAATTGAACGCTGCTTGCAGTAATATCTTCAGCAGCATAATCTACAATATGATCAGCGCCTAACGCATGCGCAATTTCTATACTGTTAGCGCCGCAAACAGCTGTAACTTCTGCCCCAAACAGTTTTGCCAACTGCACAGCAAAAGTTCCAACTCCCCCGCCTGCGCCTTGAATTAATACCTTTTGCCCCGGCTGTACCTTTGCGCGATCCCTTAACGCTTGCAGAGCAGTTATCGCCGCTATTGGCGTTGCGGCAGCTTCAGCAAACGAAAGTGATGCAGGCTTAAGCGCTACGGCTGTTTCACCGGCAGTGGCATATTCTGCAAAAGAACCGCTGCCCCGGCCAAACACCTCATCACCTGCTTTAAATTTGGTAACATTACTTCCAACTGCTTCTACAACACCGGCTAAATCTACTCCTACTTTGGGATCGGAAGGTTTAAACAGTCCGCCCATCAAACGCACCAATGGAATATCAGCAATTATCAAGTGCAGATCTAGCGCATTAACGGAGGCCGCATGCATCTTTATGAGAAGGCGATTTTCTTTCAGCGTTGGCTTTTCAATTTCTTTGAATTGGAGGTTATCAACTGAACCGTATTTTGTACAATAAACGGCTTTCATGTGTACTTTTCCTTTATTTTGCGGCTAATTGGGTACTTTCAAACCATAGAATGGCTATTCTAACCACTGCCCGGCTGCATCAGTCACGAATTCATAGGGTGCGCCGGTCTCTTACGCAGAGTTTGTGGCGTCCCCAAAGACATTTTAAAAATGAAACGCCGCGCTGCACTTTTCGTTATGTGGCCTTTGTCGATATCCCCTGAGTAGTTACGAAGTTTGTTATTTCACCGAATTACGATGCCGGTAACAATAATAACAATACCTGCAATGATACTTATAATACCGGTTAACATGGGGTTTTTATTACCCTGAGGGATAACACCCAAAATACGCAATATCCCTAAAACAATGGTGGCGATGCCAAGAATAATCAGAACAATGGAAGCGTTTGCTCTTTTTGAGCTAACCGAGCTTAATACATATAACAAATCGTTCAACATGATCATTTTTTCTCAACTTTAGTTTTATCTTGCAGTGTTATTATAACACACTATACTTGTTAGGCGGCCAAGCGCATTCAGAGTATCTTGACGGTGTTTATATACCATATGGGCGACGGCGATTATTTTGCGGGAAAATATTGTATTATATGGACAGGCTGCGCACATGTTTTTTATTTGGCAATACCTTCTAACGCGCGCCAAAGGCGGCCGCTTCTTAATTATTACAGTTGCGCGGCGCCATATTTGATATTAAAAATGGATTTTATATGCCGCAAGAACATCGATCAGAAAACCAGCGGGATGAACCGCAGCAAATTCTTATTGCGACCTGCCGCGCGCAGCCCGATAGCAGCAACGAGCACAATCATACACCACTGCCGGCAGGAAAATATGCCTTTATTTTAACGGAACGCCGCGCGGCGTCGGCAAAGCCGCAATGCGGATGTTATACGTGCGCAAATTCAGAGCGGTATCGCATTATCCGCGAAGAGCCGGCACCGCAGGGCGATATTATTTTAGTAATACATGGATTTAACTGCACTGAAGACAGCGGCGCCGATACCGCCTTAAATATACGGCAGGCTCTGCGCGCTTGGAAATTTCCCCCGGATTCCGCGGCGCGCCATGAAAAAAAACTATACCCCACTGTTGTTGGGTTTACATGGCCATGTATGCACGATCTTTTCCCCGGTTATATTTCCGACAAAGAAAGTGTTGCCAGATTTGCTTCTTTTTCCCTGGCCAATGTATTATGGGATCTTCGCAAGGCAGAGCCGGAGAGAAAAATACATATTATTGCGCACAGTATGGGATGTTTTTTGGTTGTAAAGGCGTTAATGTCTTTAGGAATATTGCATGGGCTGACAGAACAATGCCCAATTGTAGATACGGTTATGATGCTGGCGCCGGATGTTAACGCATCAGCGCTGGAACGTTCAACCCCAGATTTTATTTCTTTAGCGAGGCGCGGATTTCGCCGCCGCGGTAAAGCGTTTTTTTCATTGAAATATCGGTTCAGCCGGCCTATCACCGCGCCGGCAGCTACGCATCCAACCATTGAGTTTTCTCCGTTGAACCATCCTATTGATGGTTTTGGCTACGAAGCGTTAGACGCCATAAAACAATTACATATTTTTAACTCATTCAATGATGAAGCGTTATGGATTTCTCCGCTGGCAAATATGCTAACGGAGGAATCAATCAGCGCCGACAGCCATGTGCGGCTTGGCTGGTGCGGCCCGCTGCGACCGCAGTATTTGCTGCAAACCGAGCGCGAACGGCCGCGTGATATTCGTTTATATGATTGCTCCGCGATCATATACGAGCACGGCCAATATTTCTTTCATCCGGATATTCAGCGTGTTATTGCAGCAATACTAACGGAATCGCAAAATATTCCCGGCGCCACACAGTATCCAAATTCGCTCACTTCACTGCAATCTTGGCTTGCCGGCACACCGTTGCAATATCCGCCGAATCCGGCAGAGCCGATTCCAGAGGGATTGCGTTTTTACTCATTCGTCAGCAATGTGCCGCAAAACCAGATTATACCCACCGCAGAGCATGGCGCGCCAACACAAAATCCTAATGTCATGCTAAAATTATGGGGATCGCCATTCCGTTTTATTCTGCGCTTTTGGGTATATATACTGCAAAAAATCTTTAGGTTAGGCTGATCGTAACTACTCAGAGAGAACCAAAGCTTTGCATAAATAGGACATATACCACAAAATGAACACCACATGTTGATGGTCTTAACTCAATGAAGTAGGTCATAAACAAAACTAACGCAAAAGATACAGCGAAACGCAAGCGGCAAGGGTCGCCCCTACCGGATTGCATCGCCTCATGGGTACCGCGCAGTGGTTCATTTTATATAAAAATGTATTTGGGGACATCCCATTCCCCGCGTAAGGGGCAGCTGCCCCTTACGAATCCCTGCATATGTGGCAGAGCAAGAGTATGATACCCCCTGAGTAGTTACCAAAATTACTAAGTGTCGGATTTTTTGGCCAGCGGCAAGGTAAAATAAAACTCACTGCCGGAACCCAGCCGACTTTTTACCCATATTTGCCCATGGTGTGATTCCACAATGTGCCGCGCAATCGCCAAGCCAAGCCCTGTGCCTTTGCGCTGCTCTTCGGTGAAAATTTTGGCAAACTTACCGGCGTCGCGCGTGGGCAATTCCCGCGCCTTGAAAAAGCGCTCAAAAATCCTGGGAATATCATCTTCGGGAATGCCAACTCCGGTGTCGCTCACTTTTACCGTAATGCAAGGTTCATCAAAGCGAATAAATTTTATCGCCGAGGGATCGCGAGTTAATAAGCTGAGTTTGCCTTCGCTTAATGTTCCCAAAGAAGCGCTTAATGTAATTTCACCTTCTTCGGGAGTGAATTTAATTGCGTTATGAATTAAATTCACAAGGGTCTGTTCAATGCGCGCCGCATCGGCTTGGGCAAAAGGCAGCTGTTCGTTTAACTGCGCTGTAATGGTGATATTGCGTTCTTTAGCCAACGGACGCATACGTTCAGCGGCAACTTCCAGCACACCATTAATATCCGTTGGTTCCAGCTCCAGATGAATCCGGCCGGATTCTATGCGGCTTAATTCCAGTAAATCGTTGACCAACTCTGTTAAATGATCTACCTCAACAACAATGCGGCCGGCAAATTCTGCCGCGGCGGCAGGATCTTCATGCACAGTATCGGCCAATGTTTCAGCCAGCAGTTTGGTAGACGCCAACGGTGTGCGCAATTCGTGTGAAACGGATGTAACAAAATCTTTACGCACTGTTTCCAAGTAGCGCAATTGGGTTTCATCTTCTATAAAAAGCAGCAAATGCGATGGCAAAGTCGCTTCAGAGCTAGAGCGCGGCTCTAAAAAAAGCGGCTTGATAGTAACATGCCAAACTTCATCTTGCGCAGAGCGGGTAATCGTGCGTTCCTGCATAACACCGGTTTGAGCGGCGGCGATCATCAGCTGAGTTGTTTCATAGTCATTCACGGCTTTGATCAGCAATTTTCCAATTACTTTTTCGTAAGTTGCGCCAATAAAATAAAGCGCGGCAGGGTTAACATCCACAATTGTCCTGTCAAATTTTGCCAACAAAACCGGTCTGGGAATCGCTTCTATCAGCATATGAATAATTTCCAGTGAAGAAATACCGGATGTGCGCGCCGCCGAGACTTCGGCAGTTTGTTTAGCGTTTGCGCCGGAAAGCGCAGATTGGTTTCGCTCAATCAGTTTCCACAAAATTGCGGAAAGTATCAGCGCAATAATAAAACCAAATACAAAAGATTCCATATTTTTTCATAAAACCTTTGGTTTAAAGCAAGTTAGCAAAATACTGCGAATGCTGTTGTTTACTGTAAAAGCATACTCATTGCCATTTGGCCAAAACTGAACAGTATCTTAAATTGTGCGTTCTTCGCCGGCAAAGGCGGCTTCATAATACGTATTACTATAGCATATTTTTGATATATTTGTATGAAGGAAGATATATCTGCACACTAAAGAAAAATATTTATGCAAAACATCCTGAAAGAGCATTTATAAAATCACGAATGGATTCCGGCGCTGCTGCATTGGGATAGCATTCGCTTTGTGGCAGCGCTTTCGTTACGGCGCGGCGTAAGTGGATGGGCAGCCATAAAACGAACACCACACGATGAATCACGTGGCTTGTTTCCCCATTTCCTCCACCCATGTTGCGGTGCGCAATACTCAATATTTCGCATGAATTGCTATATGAATACAAACACAGCGCGGTACACATTGAGGCAATGCAATCCGGTAGGGGCGACCTTTGCGGTCGCCCTTGCCACCCGGCAAATAATATTGCATTAGGGAATAAAAAGATATTTTGGGGACACCCCAAACCCCGCGCAAGGGGCTACCGCCCCTTACGTATCCCTGGTTACGCAGGTATATCTTATCCCTCTTTAAAAGTGAAAGATCATCATCATGTGGCTTGTTTCCCTACTTCCACTTATTTTGCCACCATGTGGTATTTGTTCTTTTTATCAACTACATCAATGCAAGCTGTTTCTCTTAAATTCCCCTATTGACGGCTTTATTCATTTCGTGTATAGTGGGTTTGTGCGGATTACCGCACATATTTTATTCATAATTAAGGAGCTTTTATGAGCGCAAATCGATTGCAAAAGCAAGCCCCCACACGGCTACAAGCACACGGCTACAAGCACACGGCTACAAGCACACGGCTACAAATATTCTACTATTGTTAGAATATTGAGCGCCTTCTTATTGATGATGGGATTCATTTTATCCTTGCCGGCGCCTTCCTATGCTTCTACCACCAACACCGGCCCAAATAGTGATAACCCTGCTGCTTCTCCCGCTTCCTCACCTGCTGCTTCACCTACCGTGCGGCTTCGTGAGCCGGTTAAGCAGAACCCAACTTGGGTTGCAGCAAAATACTCTTTTCGAGTGTTTAGCGGCATTAATCCGAATCTTCCAATTAAAGGTCAAAAAATCTCTCCATTCGTCTTGCCCATCAGTCCTTTAAAATGCCCTACGCCTGTTGCTAACAGCGCTGCACCCAATCCTTTGTGTGGCTCAACACCTCCAACTGCCTATACCTTAACTCAAGATACCTATAACAAAAATACTTGGGAACCCAGCGACGGCACAGAACCCAATTCTCCCGGAGGCAGCTCTGCGGATGATCTTGGTGACGCATATAATTCAAATATTCCTGGCGTTCCAAGCAATAAAGATTTTTATGACCTGTGCGGTCCCGGCGCTACAGATATTGCCTTGGATTTTTGGCCGGCTCCGCCTAATTTGCTGGAAAACGTTACGGATGATCCCGATTATGATAAAGCTGTTAACTATACCAGAAGCATTAACTTGCAAACTTATTGGAACGGCACTCGCATGCGCGGCTATATGACTTATCTCGCTTGGCAAACACAAGCGCCAACTTGGCCTACAGCTGGCATGATGGATACCAGCACATACCCTTCAAATGGCGTTACTGAGTATGATATTCAAGATGCGCTCAATTGGGAAGCTTCAGGCCATAATGTGAGCACATGGCAGAACTATTTTTACTTAATAACTTGGTGGAATAAATCCTCTGCAAGCGGATTAAATCAAGACGTTGTTACAGATGTTGCAAATTCACATGTTCCCGTTGTTGCTGAAGTAAACGCCGCTATGCTGCCAAATTGGGTAGATCATGGACCAGGTCTTGTAAAGCATCAGATAGCGATTATTGGCTACGATAACATAAAGGGAACCTACACCTATGTTGATACCTGCGCAAATTTTACAAAATGTAATGTCGAAACTAATCCAATTAACGAAAACAATTGGCATACTGTTCCACAATCAACCATGTGGCAAGCCATAATCGCGGTACCTGTCAACACCAGCCCGCTGCCGCAATACGGTGATGGCGGCTGGGTGTGGTAATTTCCTTGGCACAATCTTTAGCAAAATTATAAACCCGAATTAGCACACAAAAAAGTATCTTGTTCGGTTTTCCTTGATTAGTTTGCCGAGCAAGATACCAATGTAAAATAGTCTGTTTTCTTCAAATCGCCTACATACACAAATAGAAAGGCTTGTTATGCAAAAACATATCATCTCTCGCTCATCCTTATCCCTTAAAAAAACACTTCTGCTATTTCTTTGCTTGGCTAGTATCAGTTTTTCCGCTTGCTCCAGCACGAGCATTGCCATACACAAAACCCCTGCGCCTACAGCAACAGCAACACATGCGCCATCTGCTCCTTTCCTCGTTTCTTCGCAATGGCAGGTAGCGTATATTGATCAAACAGGAACGCTCCATGGTGTTACCCTGGATGGCAAACATGACCAAACTGGAAAACAAATTCAAGACCCCGAACTTACATCACAACAAAGCCCTGGGTTTCTGTGCAGTTCTATCAGCCCGGATGGGCATACCTTCAGCATGGATCTCAGTCAGTTTATGACCATTGATATTCGCGGAGTAACCCCTGATAGATTAGCGTCATTGCAATTTTTAGCATATGAATCGTTTTGGTCACCATTAGGAGACAAAGAAGCAGTTTTAGGCGGTGATTATGATTTCTATATCATCAATACTCGTGATGGAAACCCAGTCCGAATACCTTTTGATAATCTTACTCATCGTTTTAACATTGTAGGATGGATTGACGAAACACATCTTTTAATAGAAACTGAAACATTAGTACCAGGAAGCTCTGTAAACGTTTACTATACTGCTGAGTCGCTGAATATTGCCACAGGAAAAGCCACCATAATAGGTTCATTGTATCATGCTGAAATGCCGCAAGTGGCTGGTTTTATTTCTCCAGACGGCAAAACAGTTTTTATCTTTGATGTAGATGAGCAAGATAATCCCTTTCAACTTGTGCTGGCAACCATGAATCTGCAAACCGGGCAAATTACTCAATACCCGCATATTGCCGCTGTTTTACAAAATAAAGATGTTATTACAAACGCGGTATGGAAACCCGGTTCCCAGGAATTAGTGCTGACCACCGGATTCCAAGAAAATAGTGATCTGCAAACCTGGATTGTGCATTTAGACACCGATTCCATCACTCCTTTGGTCGCAAATCAATTTGCCACCGCATGGAACGCCGAAACCAACACCATTCTTACCATTTCCGCCAATAATGGAATGGGTGATGGAGGAATTGCCGTTGATCGATCTGACCCTATTACCATATACGCCAATGCGCTGGATGCGCAGGAGCGCCCAACCAGTACCATATTAACCAAAAATGCTTATTTTACTTCAAACTTGGGGTTTATTCCGCCATCGCAACCGTAACATTTGCAATTAGCAATTGATTTCTATAACAAACCATGTAATTCAAGCGCCTAAAAACCGCGAATGCTAGCGCACATTATTCCTGTGCGGCAAATTCAGCCGCACAGTTTAGCAATATAAGGGGGAGAAAGTAACACGCCGGTGGATTCAAACCAAATAGTAAAACCTGCCGGCGCAGGTTGCAAAAAATTTTATTTGTAATTTTCTTGCAATTCTTGGAGCGCTGACTTATATTCAGTGACAGAAATTTCGCCATTTTGATAGCGCATTTGTAAAATCGCGGCGGGATTCCTATGTTGCCGCGTTGGGATAGAAACCCGGTTTTTCAGCCGGTTTATTGTTTGCACAAACAAAAATCCGATGAAACCTGTAAACAGCAGTATGCTGAAAAACAAAATCCAAAATAATGCGGAACTAAATTGTGTCATATTTCCTTCGCCTCTTTACGTATGAAGTACTCGCACATATGTATTATAGCAAAAAACATGTGTATTATGCAGATCGGCAATGACTGGCAATGAAAGTATAGAAACAGCTAGAGACCTGAGCCTAAAAATGGAATAAGAGGAATCGGGGGACACCCCCGGCCCCGTCAGGAGGCATACTGCCTCCTGCGCCTCCTGCTTTGTGCTTTACGTATGCTCAGGTCTCTAGCAAATATTAAAAAAAGCCGCGCAATACATACGCGGCTTCAAATCATTCTTTTGAAATTGCTCTAAAAATTGCTTTGCCGGAACGTAGGCTTAATATTCGTTGCCGCAAAATCACCCTTAATTCGGCCGGTGTTCAGGTCGAACCCCATCTCGCGGAAAGTAAATAATTCATGCGCTTCTATCGAAGAATCATCTGCGCCAACCACCTCAGTAATAGATATGATGCGGCGCGATCCATCTCGCAAACGCGCACACTGCACAATCACATCCACACCGGAAGCAATTTGTCTGCGAATAGCGTTGGGTGTTGTTGAGCCAGCCGAAGCAGAGACTAAAGATTCCAGTCGATTCAGGGCGTCTTGAATAGAATGCGCTTGTAAAGTTGTCATCGAGCCGTTATGGCCGCAATGCAGCGCCTGAATAAATCCGAAAGCGTCTATTGGCCGCAGCTCACCCAAAATAATTCTTTGGGGGCTAAGCCGCAGAGTATTATAAATTAATTCACCGGTAGTAATATATGCGCCGGTAAAACCCGGCGGGCGTACCGAAGGAGCCTCGAAACGCGCCGCATGCCGCTGCCGCAGCTGCAGTTCCGCCAATTCTTCAATGATCACGATTCGGTCGTTTTCATCGATACTATTGGCTAATGCATTTAACAAAGTGGTTTTTCCGGAACCGGGCGAACCGGAAATAATGATATTCACGTTATCCGCAACACATTCTTTTAAAAAATCTGCAATGTGCAAAGACATCATATCATTGCGCACCAGTTGTTCCAGCGCAAACATCCGCTTGATAGGCCTTCGGATGGTGAGGGTTGGCCCTGAAACCGCGTTGGGCGGAATAACAACATTGATGCGCGATCCGTCGGATAATTGCCCGTCAAAAATTGGATTTTGCCGTGAAAGGGTTCCACCGGACGGATTAATTAGTTTATACAGCACGTGCATGAGATGAGATTCATCCAAAAAATGAACCGGCACTTCATATAAACTGCCTCCTTGCTCTACATACGTCATATGAGGGCCAATAACCATTATTTCACTAACCGAATCATCGCGCAGCAACGGCTCCAATGGACCGGCTCCAAGCACTTCATCAACAACCAAACTGATGATTTTTTCATTTTCAGCCACTTTAGCAAAAGAATCTTGAGTTAACTCATTTGGCGCAATTTGCAGAGCCAGATTTCTAATAATTTCAATTGTTTCCGGAGTGCGTTCAACGGGTATATCCAAATTTTGGCTGTGATACAGTTCTTCAATTTGCATCGCAATATTCACAGCTTTGGCTATCTGGGCATCTTCAGGGAATTGCAGATGCGGATGGTGTGATGCATTCATTACTGCTGCAGGTGGTGGCTGTGAATTTTCAAATGCATTTTGCGCGCTATCAATATCTATTTCATTTTGAAAAAATGTTACCGCTTCTTGGTATCCGGGCGCTCCATTAGGTGGAGGCGGTTCAAAAACTAAAAAATCACTATTGCCGGCGCCGGTATCATTTGTTGGGTTTTCCTCCCAATATCCCTGTTCTTTAGGATTTCTGCCTGGCCATGTATCGATCGGCTCGGAATGAAACGACTGCTCTTTGTGAAACGATTGATCTTTAGAAATATTTTCTATCGCGTCGGGAACAACATCTCCAAAATTTTGCTTGCTAACCCAATCTTCGGTATGAAATGAAACATCTTGAGGTGGATATGATAAATGCAAGGTTGGGCTAAGCGAATAACTGGGTATTTCTTCGGAAATTGACGTTCCCTGATCTTGCATATTTGCGTTATGTTGTGTCGGATGGCGATGCATATCGCAGCCCCTTCTTTGTGCGTTTCCTTACGTAGTATTGTGCGCAGGTAAATCCTTCATCCTGCTGAAAACACAATCACTCTCTGTTTCCATGATACACATGCTGAAAAATTTCCGATAAAAAAGGTCTTTTGGTATATTTATTTGCCGCAAAAAGAATCTGCGTTTCGCAAGCAGATCCGGCTGCCTATCTTTCGCTTTTAAAACAATTCCGTTTTCAATAGTTCAACCTGATCTTCAGAAAGCACATCAAACATCACCAAAAGCGCCGCCAAATCATAATCTTTGCCGGCGGCAGATAATTCTTGTTTTATCCTGCCTAAAGACGCAATTTCATCGGCGGTCACCAAATCGCGGCTAACCAGCAGCGCCGCCAATAATTGATCCGGCGTTAAAAACTTAAATAACATGGCTAAATCAGTTACAGAAAATTCCATGCCAACGCTTTGCAGCGTCTGCTGAATTGCGCGGAGCGCATCTAGTTTTTGCGGCGCCACAACCGCGCTATCCATTAAAAATGAGCTGAGCGCGCGATCATTTATATGGTCGCGCGGGCGCAGATCTTCGCTGCTAATAACCGGTATAGGTGTTGTTTGACTTTCCATACGGGGATCATCCGGAGCGATAGCGGCGCCGTTATATCCTCGGTATGCGAATCCCGGTTTAGGTTTTGGAGCCGGCGGTTCCCAAGCGTCATCAATGGAAATCTGTTTTGCCGGTTGGGAACGCTGCGGCGCTTTAGGTTTGGGTTTTGGCGCAAACGCTTCGGCAAACAAATCTTGTGATTGCGAAGAACGCGCTGATGGCGGCGGTGGTTCTTTTGGTGTACTTCGCCTTTCGGAAAATGGCGGCGGCGGCATTGATGAAACAATTGGTGGCGGCCCACCGGATTTTGGATTCCGCTTAAAAGGATTTTCACTCAGCGGCTGCGCAAACGGCGAGGAATCACCGGAACTTTCAGAAAATAAATCTTCGGTGCTTGCGGGAATATTGAGTGGCGCCCAATTTTGAACAGACGGCGCCTCAAATGGGGGCAGCGATTGGCGCTGTTTTGGCAAAGGCAGCGATAAATTCGCCGGCGGGCCGTCGGTCCACATCGGTATAGGTGTAGCGTCGGGAAGTTTAGAGCGAATTAAGGCAATAAGTGTTTCAAATTCATTTGGCCCGGTTATCTCTATATCTGCGCGCGCCATTCGCAAGCCATCTTCTAAATTAGAGGTAATGCGTGTAGGATCATAGCGAAACGTAACAATCTGGAAATCGCGCGCATGGCGATGCGAATCCATACCAACCCAAAATTCGCGTCTGTTAGCGGCCGCGTTTGCCAGGTCTACAACAACCAAATCAACAGGATCATTTTGCAGCGTATGAAAAACTTCAACGGGTATTCTTGCGGCGCGCACATCATACCCCTCGGTGCGCAGCCGCGCCAAAATCGCCGCCGCGGTGGTGTCGTTGCGTTCAAATAACAGCACCATCGGCCCGGTTGCATTTATTTTTAGAGAAGACGGAGAAAGATTTTGGCGCATAGTTTAATATCTCTATATTTCAACATCTCGGCTAAACATACGCCACCACAGGCAAAAAGCGTAAGGCTAACCGGCTGGTATCAGGTAAAGTATACCATATATCTGTTAATCGGAAAATAGTGTTATGAAACTAGGATATCTATGATCTTTTCGGTATTGGAACCAGTTGAACCAGCGTTCGCGCCATCGTCATAATTTCTGTTTGATATAATGCGCTCAACCGCCCATCCGAATACCCAAAATCATTCACACCAGCCAAAAAATAATCCGCCGGCAACGCTCCAATTGCAGGGAGGTTTAACGTTCGTGTTTGCTGTGGCAGCATATTGCGATCTGCCGGATCAATTTTGGAAAAGACCACACCGATGCGTCTACGCTGAATGAGAGTTTCAAATTTTTGCGCATAATGTTCTACATGACGTTCATCTTGCTCGGTTGGTCCGGAAAAAACAAGCAGATAATCAATATCGACCCGCGAGCGCTCTAACTGCTGCCGTTCTAAAAATGTATGATCTACATCTAATAATATGCAGGTTGCCCGGCCTTCCACCTCAATGCGCGCGCTAGCAATCATTTGGCTAAAATTACGCGCCTGATTTGGGCGCGGTGTCCACAGCACCATGCCGCGCATGCCAAAAGAATCTTTTAACCGATATAATGTTGTATTGTTCTTAATAATGTCCGTTAGTAATACAGGCGCCCGCTGATCTGTGAGTGATTTCCCCAAAAAGAATGCAGCGGTGCTCACTCCCTGACCACGGTTTAACTGCGTTAAAGCAATGACTTTTACTGATGATGCCATAAGCTTTGAAAACCTTATTTACATGACTCAACTTGCGCTGGATTTATTCATCCTATTATTGTACTCCTTCTCGTAATTATCTGCAAGTTGCAGCAAATTCATTTCCGCTTCAGCGGCGTTAAAAGGTAAAAGCGGATTCATAATCGAGTCGTTGGCGGCAGTATTAAACGCCATCGCTATCTCACGAATTACATTTGGGTTGGTAACACGGCGCATACGAACTGCGTTATAAGCTTCAGCCAGCGCCTCGGGTGAAAGCAGCGCTGCAGACTTCATTGCGCCGGGCAGCGGAAAAACGGAGTGCGCTGAGCCTGGGCGCAGCGGATGCAGAACATCTGCGCTCATATCTGCGAACATATCGCCGGCAACGGTTTCTTGGCGGACCGGCCGCGCCGATGCTACAATCTGCCGGCGACTTTCCGTAAATGCCGTCAGCCGGGTTTGCGTAACCACAATACCCCATCTGCCAACTTCATATTGCAATTTGCTGCGCATATACATGGAAATCGATTCAGTTGCGGCTGAGCCAAACGGCTCAGTTTCATCATCACATAATTCTGCCGAGTTATAATCATTTATCAAGTCGCGGCAAATTCGTTCTGCGGTTGTTTGGATATATTCTTTCCATGGTTCGTTTAGTTTTAACAAATTATTAGCCTGCTGTGGCGCAATATGATACAGCGCATGCAGCGAAAAATCTATCTGCTTTGTGTCTCGTGTGACAACTTCGCGCATCGTAATATCCAGCACCATATCGTGGGTTGGCACAATAGCCCAAATATGTTCACCCGGTGTCCGAATATGCAGGCCGGGTTCCAGTGTTCGGTAATATTTACCGAATAAAACCGTAACATGCGCGGAATTTTCCATTACCGGATAGATCATAAGCCGAATAACGATAATGATCAGCGCGCTGCTTCCAATAGAAAACAAAAAGGTTGGCCAAAACCCAAATATTACCCAACCGGAAACCGCCAAATAGCACATTGCGCCAGTTAAAGCGGCTATCGACCATATAGCGTCGTTTGGCGCATAATACAGGGCGGCGCTTAACACAACACCAATAGCAATAAACACTAGCGCTGTTGGCCCCAATATACCAATATTCATGCGGCCGTTTAATATTTGTCCGCCTTTTATCGCCAGCAAGATTAAAAGCAGAAACAGCGAACCACCAAGCAGTGTGGGAATGAATAATGGAGAATTCTTTTTGAACACTTTTAAAGAAAACAGTGATTCTTGTTCTTGATCGGCGCTGTACCGCGGATATGGATGTTCGCGTAAAGCTATGGCAGAACGTTTCTTTAAGTATTTAGCAACATCAAGCTGTCTTTGCTGTGAGATTCCATCCTTCCTCATGATCCGAACTCCATCCCTTATTCCGCTATGATATATGTGTATGCGCATTTACATACACGTATATGTATCGGCATATTGAGTGAAATTCTGAAGGCCTTTCAATTTTGTACCTACTCAGAGGGTATCATGCTTTTGCCTGGCCACATATGCCAAGGATTTGTAAGGGGCGGTAGCCCCTTACGCGAGGTTTGGGGTGTCCCCAAATACATTTTTTATATAAAAAGGAAACACCGCACGGTACACACAGGGATTCATAAGGGGCGGTAGCCCCTTACGCAGGGATTGGGGTGTCCCCAAAATCTCTTTTTTTATATAAAAAGGAAACACCGCACGGTACACACAGGGATTTGTAAGGGGCGGATGCCCCTTGCGCGGGGTTTGGGGTGTCCCCAAAATTATTAATAAAAACCATATTCGCAAAGCAATATTGGCAGCGCTTGTGCTTCGGAGCGGTGTAGGTGGCCATCGGCCACCAACGCCGCACTGGAGCGCAAACGCCGTACCGTATTTTTTATGTTATTTGGATACTCCTCCCTCTTTGCGGATTTTGTCAATATCTCTTGAGTAGTTACGTTTGCTTTTCGGAAAAAATTCATGCTATTGCCAGATGTTTTTTGCTATAGTTGTAATAGGGCTGTTTACCTGCGAATAAACAATGGACATAACTGGAAGCAATTTTTATTATGAAAACATGGCTGCATCGCGTTCAAATAACAGCGCCAATACTACTTTTACTTTTATTATCTTCCTGCGGCGTGCCGGGTGTTATTTCGCAAGGAAATTCACTGCCCGCCGCGCAGCCTACAGCTACGCCAACAGCGCTGCAGCCAATCCATCTGCCATGGGATGAAGCGCCTCATAGTGATTTAACGGAGTGGTGGTATTTCACCGGGCATTTCTCAGGAAAAGACGCTTCCGGAGCCACAAGGTCATATGGATTTGAGCTGACATTTTTTCAAGTATTGCGTGGATTTGTTCCGCCAACATATATTGGTCATTTTGCAATTACCGATATCAACAGAAAGCAATTTCATTATTTGCAGCAGCTGCAAATAGAGCCGAACGCGGTTATACCCAATGGAACTTCAGCAGATGGATTTCATTTAAAAATTGGCGACTGGTTTATGAATGGCCTGAACGGGCAAGATACGATTGGCGCATCTATGTCTGGGTATTCACTTCAAGTATCTTTGGCAAGCCAGAAACCTCCGGCGCTGCATAACGGAGGGCTTTTAAACTATGGTAACGCTGGTTTTTCTTATTATTATTCATACACACACTTGGCTTTAAAAGGAACCATCACTGATAATGGCGCTGTTATACCCATTACCGGGTTAGCATGGATGGATCATCAGTGGGGGAATTTTATTGGCGTGGGAGGAATCGGCTGGGATTGGTTTAGTGTTCAATTAAACAATAATACTGAATATATGATTTATGTTATTCGGGGCGCAAACGGATCCCCAGTATCTTTATTTGGCACATTTATCAACGCGCAAGGTATCTCAACAAAAATACCTGAATCAACTCTGAAAGAGCAAGTTTTAGGAACGTGGAAAAGTCCGCAAACAGGAATCACCTATCCTTCGGGATGGAAACTTCAAGCCGCGGGTACAGTTATAACCATAACGCCAGTACTGCAAAATCAAGAATTGAACACAACACAAACTACGGGTAATATTTATTGGGAAGGCGACTGCCAAGTAAGCGCTGAGGTAAATGGCGCCACAATTCCGGGTTCTGGCTACACCGAGTTAACCGGATATGGCGCCTAATTTTCTTAAACAGTTCGATGTTTCACAGTAATATCAAAATTATTTGAATCATCTTCTAGCCGGGTAATATCTAAGTCATAAATAGATGTGATTTTTTTTCGGCGCTTCATCACATCAACATACACCAATGTAACTTTTTCAATAAAATTGCGATACGTTAAATGCGCAATATCTTGCCGACCCGTTGTTTTGCGGACAGCAAGCAATGTTCGTTTTATTGCAGCGGCAAAGGCTTCGGGTGTTCGTTCAGCAATAGCGCAGCCAACGGTTTTTTTTGTAATTTCGCGAACATCACCCACATCTGTTGCAATAACCGGCAAATTACAGGCCATAGCCTCTTTCACCACATATGGCCCGGCTTCCCAATAAGATGGAACAACAATAACATCACCGGCGTTATAATATAGCAACAGTTTTTCTTGCGGCTGATTATTCACAATAAGCAGTTCCACATCCATACCTTCTTGGCGCAGCTTAGCTGCCGCAGCTTCGGCAATGGGAAAACCTTTTACCGGCCGCTTTGGATCTGAGCAAAATAATATATAGCGGTGATTTAAATTCAGATCTAAACCCAATTTTTTTCTTGCTTCAATTTGAGGAATCGGATAAAACGCAGTAAAATCAATACCTTGGGTTACAACACGAACCCTGGCGCCTGGAATCAATGTAGTCATATATGGAATTGGGGTAGTGTTCCAATCGGCCATTTTCGCAATAATCGGTGAGATGGCGCGGCTTATTTTGCGCGACTTTGTATCAGGCAGATCTGGATTTGTAAGTAAATCTGTGCCCCAAAATGAAATAACCACCGGCTTAAGAAACTGAAAGCGCGCTACCGCGCCGCAAAAACTATAATGGCCATGTATGATATCATACTTTCGAGAAAAAGAGGCGGCAAATACTTTCAAAGCGCCGGTAAGATATTTAAATTTGCCTTTCAAATGCAAAACGGTTACATCAATACCTTCTTTGCGCAATCCTTCAACTTCGCGTTCCAAAAAAGCGCCGCCTCTACTCCCATTTTCGGGATACGCCGCTGTAACAACTAAAACGCTAAGTTTTTTTTTGCGCACAGCAGATGATGTTTGGATACCGTTCATTTTTCTTCTCTTTCTTTATCGAATAGAAACTGATTGATTATGCTGATTTTGTGGCGCCTGCGAAGCAATGGGATCGCGGCCGGCTAACGTATCAACCAACTTATAATAGTCCAGTTTCATTGCAGCCCAGCTATATTTTTGCACAAATCGCTGATGAGCAATCTGCGCCATTGCGCGTCGCTTTGCCGGATTTCTGGTAAGATATGCAATAGCTTTTGCGAGATCTGCAACATTGCCCGATTCAAAAAATACGACCATTTCATTATCAAAATATTCAGCGATAACACGCATACGTGTAACAATAACAGGAGTGCCCATTGCTAAATATTCCATAAGCTTATTTGGCAAAGCATATTGATTAAATTCGCTTACAATATAGGGAACAACTGCCATATCACTTTTAGCGATAATACCCGGTATTTCAGACATAGGCACATGTTTGCCATGAATGTATACTTTATCTTCCAAGCGCAATTCACGGTTTAGCGCCTGCAATTGCGGCAAATATTCCCCTCTTCCATATATCATCATATGGACATCAAGATCCGGTTCAAGCTTACGCAATAAATCGATAGCTTGCATAATAAGCTGAATGCCATATCTTTCAACCAATGTACCATGATATAAAATTGTAGCCGAAGAATTATTATCGACATTGGAAACAGACATTAATTTCCCGGTTGGTCGATCATCCAAAGAAAAAATTTTGTTATCCGGTGTGTTCATAAGAACAGAGACTTTTTTAGCGGGAATACCACGGCTGATTAATATCTGTCTATATGGTTCATGCACTGTCATAACAGCATGAGCAAAAGCAGCGCTTAATCGCTCTTGCAAACGCAGTCCCCATACCAATGGTTTGGTAGATTTGAATTGGAATTTTAAACCATAAAGATCTGATGTAAGATCATGCATATCCAAAATAATCTTGCATCCAAGTATTCTGGGGATGATTGCTGAAAACACCAAAAAATCCGGCATCGTATTTACGTGAATAACTTCATATTTTTTCCGAAAATACAGCCCGTTGATATACCAAAACGCTAAAAAGAAAAACTTGATATAACTTAATAAATAAGCGAAAGAACTTCCGCCTTGGTATTTATACATAGGCAAATGACAAACATGTACTCCATCAATGGTTTCCCATTGCTCAAGCTTGCTGTCTACAGCATTTTTCGGTTGCCTCAGACATAAAAAATCAACGTTATCGCCGCGATCGGCTAAGCACTCTGCTTCACGGCGCACTCGCGGATCTATCAGATATTCGGTATATGCAATCATTGCAATGTTTAAATGTTTTTTTTGTGAACGTTTCAAAACAGCCTCAAATTATTGTTAAATTAGTATTTTCTGCGTGATGCAAAACGTATCTTAGCTTTACGCCAATACATGGAAACGTAAAAGCACGCAAGCCTCTGCATAAAAGACCAGTTCTTTGTGTATCTTTGATAAAATAACACAAACAAAAATCTTCAGTAACGCAATATTTTATCCTACTCTTATCTTATCCTTATTTACGCATCCTGTCTAAAATTTGTAGGAATATTGGCAAAAAAATTATTGGCGCCGCAGTTGCGTTATACATACGGAACCATACAAACAAATTGGGAAGTGAGGTATACTATGCGTCCATCTCGTACACACGTGAATGCCGCAGCGAAGTTTCAAACTGCACAAAAAAAATTAACCGGAACTATGCCTGCGCTGCAAACTAACCCGCTAAAAGCCACAACTAAACATTCTTTGCCGGAATATTCCCGGCCAGATGCGCCATTGGCTTTGTGCGTAGCGGCGCTGCTGCTGTTTGGCGCTATTATGACGCAAAGCGCCAGCCAATATATCGACCCGCTTGACCCCATGCTTATTGCCCGCAAAGAAATTTTATGGGACGCGATCGGCGCAACCGCGCTGGGTGTAACAGCATTTACCGATTATCAGATATGGAAACGTATCGCGATTCCGTTGTTTATTGCAGCAATTTTGCTTTCAGCGGCGGCGTTAGTAATGGGGCATGCGTCCTTTGGCGCACAAAGATGGATTAGTTTGGGGTCTTTCATCACATTTCAGCCCAGTGAATTTGCAAAATTAGCGTTTATTATCTATGGCGCAAAATTTATTGATGAACGTTCGGATATCAGAACATTTAAAGATATTTGGCCTGTTTTACTAACAGGATTTGTTTTAATTGCGCTGGTTTTATTGCAAAATGACCTCGGCACCGCCATTATTATTTTTGCAATAATGATGACTATGCTTCTAATGAGCGGCATAAAACTAGAACTGCTGCTCGTGCCTATACTCGGGGCTGCAAGTTCCGTAGCTGCAATCATAGCGCTTTCACCATTTCGCCGCGCGCGTATATTAGGGTTTATGCGCCCACTGGATTGCTATAGTTCTGCCTCTTACCAAATTTGCCAAGCGTTGATTGCTTTAGGCTCCGGTGGCATTTTCGGCCGCGGTTTAGGGCAAAGTTTACAAAAAACGGGTTATTTGCCGGCGCCCTATACCGACTCAATAATAGCGGTCATTGGTGAGGAACTTGGCCTGATTGGTGTGTGTGCGGTAATTGCTGCCTTGGCGTTTGTTGTTTGGCGGGGAATAGCGCTTTCGCGAAACGCAGCCGATACATTCGGCAGTATTTTTGCCGCCGGCGCCGCGGCATGGCTGGGAACACAAGCATTGCTGAATATTGGATCGAATGTTGCGGCGCTGCCTTATACCGGTGTTCCATTGCCATTTATTAGTTATGGCGGCGCATCATTAACTGCTTCGATGGCGGCAATCGGCGTTTTGTTGAATATATCAATGTATAAACGTCAGACAAAATAAATGTGAAGAATCCAAATTAGGCGGTGCAATAACCTTCGCCTAATTTGGATTTGTTCATGTCATTTACACCGACATAACTTGGTTATTTTGGTTATTTTGGTTATTTTGGTTATTTTGCAAATTCTTGCGCTTTAATCAGCGGCCATAAACCTATTGCAACTCCATACATTAAATGCTCAACAGTAAATGACGGCCAGCCAATTGTCGAAGGCATCGATCCCGATCCGATAATCGGCAATACCACAAAACTCATGACCAATAAAATAACCACACCATACATCATTCCAGCCGCCACAGAAACGAAACCGGCTATATGCAAGGCGCGCGCCGCAAAGCCATATATAATCCCAAATACCGCCGAAACCATCATGTGAATAACTAAGCCAATCATCGCAGGGCCAAGTGTAAAGTAAAAACTCTGGCCCATTGATGTTTCCATTGCCTGCTTTCCAACTATTGGCGCAGCTATGCCATAAAGCGGTGTAAAAAATCCTTGATGTAAAAATGTCACGGAAGCCATCATGGCGTACATCGCCATAACAACCCCCGCAATTATACCGGCAATAGCGCCGTTCACTACAAATTTTCCTGTGTTTCCCATATTGTGTTGTAACCTTTCATAATTTCCAGCGTTTACACTGCGTTACGCATCTGTCAGACGCTAACCAAACTATACGTTGAAAAAAAGTAAAGTTCTGTAGCCCAGACTACACAATGTATATTTGCGCCAAATTCACCTGCCGCTTTTGCAAATTTTCTATGCATTTTTGCGCTGCAGCATGGTTTGGCTTTAACAAAATATTATTCACAATGTCCCTTATTAAGAGACCTAAGCCTAAAAAGAAATAAGAGGAATCCGCGGCGACACACCAAACCACGCGCAAAGGGCTGGCGCCGCTTATTGTGAATCCTTATGCATATGAACACCCGGATATCCATCTAAAACCGATGTACCGGTGTACATACATGTAGTGAAAACGGGAAGAGGCAACATATTTATGCAATTATTTACGAAACCACGTCCAAAGAACCAAGACGTTCTATCAGATTATTTGCAGGCCGCAGATATTTTTCGAGATTTATCTCCGGATGAAATCCGCACGATAGAACAGCGCATATCGATGCGCACCTATCCTAAAGGTCAGATTCTATATGCGCAAGAAGATCGCGCAGAAACATTATTTTTATTAAAATATGGCAAAGTACATTTATATCGGCTGACAAACACTGGCAAACGCTTGGAAATTGCCGTTTTGGGTCCCGGCGTATTTTTTGGCGAAATGCCGCTTTTAGGGGAATCGCTGCGGCGTACTTTTGCGGAAGTGACCGAAACTGCTTTGGTGTGCGCATTAAGCCGGCCAAATATTGAATATATAATTCAGCGGCAGCCAAAAGTTGCGTTGCGTATGATAGAGGCAATGGGCAAACGTTTAGCAAACCACGAGGAACGATTGGAAGAGATGGCGTATTACACAATACCTGCGAGGGTAGCCTCTGCGTTGCTGCGGCTAAGCCAATATGGCGACGATCCGGCAATTGCGCTTACCCATCAGCAGTTAGCAGACCTTGTTGGCGCGCTGCGCGAAACAGTTACCACAATATTAAATAGTTTTCAGCGCGATGGATTGGTGCTACTGCGCCGCGGTGAAATATTCGTAAAAGACCATGAAGGGTTGCGCGCGCAAATTTTTTAGCGTCTACTGCTGCAATATATATTTTTACCGTTCGCGCACACCAAACAAATCAATAATCACTTCACGCAGTCTATCCGGCGCGCCGGTGCGCAAAATATACACTGCTTTTCCACTTTCTTGCGCCGATACAATCCGATCCGGCTGTTTGCGATATATACTTTTCAGCGCCAAAATCGTATCTGCTTCGTGTTCATCATAGCCAATCACCGCGGGTACATGCAGATCTTGAATGACTTCTTCCAATCGCGAACGGCTGATGCCCAGCGGATAAATTACCTGACGGCGCTGGCCGGGTTCTGCGGCGGTTTCTGAGGTTTTTTGTATATGTACCTGCGGTTCCGAACGATTCTCAGAGCGCACGGTAACTTGGCGGCGATTAACCGGGTAAGAGTTGTGCGTATTGGGTGTTCGCATTTCGTTCCGGGGATGTTGCGAAATATTTTTCCCCAACGGCCCGCGCAGCTCTTCCAGCGTCGCCGGGCGCGCCGATTCATGAGACACAGCAATATGCCCGTCTCCGCGCATTTCGCGGATGCTGCGCGCAGGCATTTCGCCGCGCAGCATTGCATCTATCGCCTCGGCCACATTATCATGAATTAATACCCGCCATCGGTCTTGCTGTTCTACTACTACATCAAACGTGGGGGGAGCTTTGCGTTCCAGCACGGTTTTTTGTGTGCCGCGGCGGCGCGCCTCTTCATCACCTAATGTAACCGAACTGATTCCGCCAATTAAATCTGACAACGTTGGGTTCAGCAATAAATTATCAAGTGTGTTGCCGTGCGCAGTTCCAATCAGTTGCACACCGCGTTCCGCAATAGTTCTGGCAGCTTTTGCTTCCAATTCCGTGCCAATTTCATCGATGATAATGACCTCCGGCATATGATTTTCCACCGCCTCAATCATCACCGCATGCTGTTCCGCCGGATGCGCTACTTGAAGCCGGCGCGCCCGCCCTATTCCGGGATGAGGCACATCTCCGTCTCCGGCAATTTCATTCGATGTATCAACAATCACCACACGTTTCCCTAAATCATCGGCTAAAACACGGGCAATTTCACGCAATATTGTTGTTTTGCCAACTCCCGGACGACCCAAAATTAACAAGCTGCTGCCTTGTTCCACAACGTCGCGCACTAATTCCACGGAGCCAAAAACAGCGCGGCCTACCCGGCAAGTTAAGCCAATAACTTTGCCCTGACGGTTGCGAATGGCAGATATGCGGTGCAAAGTTCGTTCTATACCGGCGCGGTTATCGTCTCCAAATTCGCCAACACGCTGAATGACATATTGGATATCATTTTCAGTAACCGGGTCTGCTGTGATAGACGCCGTTTCATGCAAGAAACGCGCTTCCGGCAGCCTGCCTAGATCCATTACGATCTCCAGCAAATCGGCATATGATTCACGCGCGCGCAAAGCTCGCTGAATGGCAGATGGCAACGTGGCAAAAAGGAGATCTAAATTATCCGTAATGCGATTTTCAAAATGAGCAGTCATGGTATAGGCCGGCCTTTCTTGAAACATCTTAATGGCGTCGAACTTGTTCACCGGAGATATCGCCGAAAAAGCAAAATAACCATCCTTGCGGTTAATCTGCTCAATATGGATGTATAGATAAATTGATTATAAGGCAATTAAATTTATTTAAACAAACCTGCGCTGAATAAAGGCCGCTGTCTTGCTGCAAACAACTTGTTAGCCCGGCAGCGGACTATATTCATGCGCAGGAAAGTATAATTGTTAAAAATGGCGGTTACCGTTTCGGATATGTGACAAAAACAGTCTTCACTTCCGACCATTCATCAACCGCAGTGGCTCCAAGCTCTCGATGCCCGTTGCCGCTCATTTTCATGCCGCCGAAGGGCAAATGTGGTTCGGCCCCGGTTGTTCCGGCATTAACATAAATTAAACCGGATTGAATATCGCGCATAGCGTGGAAAACATTACGCATATTTTCAGTGAAAATGGCGCAAGATAAACCATATTCTACACTATTTGCAACTTCAATAGCTTCGTCATACGAAGCAACCGGCAAAACCGAAAGCACCGGACCAAATATTTCTTCACGCGCGATGCGCATTGTTGGGGTAACATCGGTGAAGACGGTAGGCTCAAAGAACGAGCCATTATCCAGTTCGCCGCCGCGCGCTGGGCGGCCGCCAACCAAAAGCCGGGCGCCTTCCGTTTTGCCAATTCCAATATATTCATCTACAGCGGCTACACGTGTTCGGTTTACCAGCGGCCCCATATCTGTTACGGGGTCTAGCCCGTCTCCAATTTTCTGGGATTTAGCCAGCGCAACCAAACGTTCATTCAGCGCGTCGACAACATTTTTATGAACGATGACGCGGCTGGTTGCAGTACAACGCTGTCCGGTTGTGCCGAAACCTGCCCAAGCAATCGCTGCCGCGGCGTCATCTAAATTTGCGTCATCCAGAACGATAACAGCGTTTTTACCGCCAAGTTCCAAGGTAACGCGGCGTAAATCTTTAGCGCAAATAGCGGCGATATGTTTGCCGACTTCGGTCGATCCGGTTAGTGAAATCATACTAACGCGCGGATCGCCGGTCAAAGCGTCGCCCAAAGTAGAGCCTGGCCCGGTTACCAAATTAATAACACCGGAGGGAATACCGGCTTCAGCCAAAATTTCCACTAATTTTAAGGACAGCAAAGGGGTATCGCTGGCAGGTTTTAAAATAACCGTATTCCCGGCCATCAGCGCAGGAAACGTTTTCCACGCCGGAATGGCTAAAGGAAAATTCCACGGGGTGATAATGCCAACAACACCCATTGGCTCACGAACGGTTAAACACATTTTATCGCGAAGCGCTGAAGGAACTGTTTCACCTTCAGCTCTGCGGCCTTCGGCGGCAACATATTTACCAAAATCGATAGCAGTTTGCAGATCGCCGCGCGCTTCTTTCAATGGTTTACCCATTTCCTGCGTGAGCAGTTTAGAAAGTTCTTCCCGGCGCTGTTCTAACAGCAGCGCGGCGCGCAAAATAATTTCGCCGCGCTCCGGCGATGGTGTGGCGCGCCAAGCCGGAAGCGCTTGTTTTGCGGCGGAAATTGCCCGGTCTATATCTTCAGTACCGGATTGTTGAAAATAGCCAATGATTTGATCTTCATGGGCGGGATTGCGGTCGATGAATGTTTTTCCGCTAAGGGAATTAACCCATTCACCGCCAATAAAATTCTGAAAGGTGGGGACACCGGCAGTCGTCATCGAAGCCTGCTCCTATTGAAGCATGATAGCTGAAGCGCGCCGTCGCTAATGCGGAGCTGGCGCCGCAGCCCACAATATCAGTATATCATATTTGGTTATGAACTTTAATTATTAAAAAGGGATATGATATACCTGCATAACCAAGGATACGTAAAGGGCGGTAGCCCCTTGCGCGGGGTTTGGGGTGTCCCCAAAGTATCTTTGTAAAAACAACCACCGCACGGTACACATGGGGATACGTAAGGGGCGGTAGCCCCTTGCGCGGGGTTTGGGGTGTCCCCAAAATATCTTTGTATAAACATCCATCGCACGGTACACATGGGGATACGTAAGGGGCGGATGTCCCTTACGCGGGGTTTGGGGTGTCCCCAAAATATCTTTGTATAAACATCCACCGCACGGTACACATGGGGATACGTAAAGGGCGGTAGCCCTTTGCGCGGGGTTTGGGGTGTCCCCAAAATATCTTTTTTTAAACATCCACTGCACGGTACACATGGGGATACGTAAGGGGCGGATGCCCCTTACGCGGGGATAGGGGTGTCCCCAAAATATCTTTTTTTATTTTTCCGATGGGAAATATTGGTGGCAATACGGCCACAAAACGAACACCACACGATGAATCGTGTGGCTTGTTTCCCCACCTCCACCCGTGTGTAGCCGTGCAGTGATTATATTAAAACAAGCGCGATGGGGCACTCAATGTACTCTGCTCTGTTGATCTTCATCCTAATGAAAATATCAAAGACCATATGCCTTATTGAAATTGCCAAGGCGCTATAATTTTTATTGGCGTGTTTAACAGAACTGTGATAGGATACAATCAAGGCAAATCAACATAGTTCAGCAATGCAAAAAAATTTAGAGTGAGAACCGTATGACCATATTTACTTCTTTGGAAACCACCGAACTAAAGCGCCCGCAAGTGATTAGTGTCGGCAATTTCGATGGAGGACATCTTGGCCATGCGTATATGCTAAAAATTGCGCGCGATACAGCAGTTAATCTACAATCTGAGGTTACCGCTGTAACGTTTTGGCCGGCTCCAATGATGGTACTGCGGCCAGATGCTCATTTGCGATTTCTTACCCCAGGGTTGGAAAAAGCTGCCGCGCTGGAGCAAACGCGATTGGTTGATCATATTGTAATGATTCCTTTTTCACACGAAATAGCGCAATTAAACGCCGAGGAATTTTTGCAAATGCTGCTGGAATATATTCCAATTTCCGCATTAGTTGAAGGTGATGATTTCCGATTAGGCCATAACCGCAGCGGAGATTCTCACATTGTTAGCGGATTTGCCGGCGCGCATAATTTTACCACAACCTATATTCCGCGCCTGCAAGACGCAAACGGGCCAATATCCAGCACCAGGATTCGCGAAAGCATTCAATTCGGCGATATGGTTTCGGCAGAAAATATGCTTGGTCGACCATATGCAGCTAAAGGTGTTGTTATCCATGGGGATGCGCGTGGCCGGCAATTAGGGTTTCCCACTGCAAATTTACGGGTTTCTGAACATAAATTACTGCCTGTAAACGGGATATACGCCGTACAGGTTATTCGGGAGAAATTTCCGAATACTCTATTGCGCGGCGCGGCAAGTATTGGAACGAACCCAACATTTAATGGGCAGGAACACCGTTTAGAAGTATATATTTTGGATTTTAACTCTACAATTTATGATGAACAACTTGAAATACAATTTATACAGCGGCTACGCGGCGAAGAAAAGTTTTCTGGGGCAGATGAACTGATTGAGCAGATGTCTCGTGACGTAGAAGAGGTTCGGCGCGTTTTGGATATACGGGAAGTGAGGGCTTAATCATGAAACGGAACCGTAACGCAATTGCTTGGTTTGAGGATAGGCTGCAAGGTTTAGTAGAAGGCTCTTTTGGCAGAATATTCCGCTCAAAACTGCAGCCGGTTGAAATATCGCATAAATTAGTACAGGTAATGGAAGAAAATATTGTAGCGCAAGATTCTCGAAAATTAGCGCCAACTAAATATAACATTTACCTGAATCCACGAGATTACACAGATTTAGAGCCAAGTTTGCCGGAAGTTACCACTCGTTTGCAAGATTATCTTATTTTAACGGCGAAACAGCGTGGCTATACGTTAATTATTCGTCCAATTTTGCATTTCATTCCAGATAACAAAATATCTTTGGGGCAAACACAGGTTGAGGCTGTTTTTGAGAATATCGGTTCGTCGCAAAATATTCCTGCAAATCTCCAAAACCCTATTCCGCAGCCAAATGTACCGCCAATTGAGACTGTAAACCCTAACGCAACTGCTATGATTTCACCTGAACAATCTGAACAATATGCTTCCGAGGTTGAAACAACGCTTACCCCTGCTCGGGATAACGCCATACCACACGCTGCGCTTTCCGAACGCGCCAGCCAAGGGTTCGGTAATACCTATCGTTTGCAAAGTGAAGTTACTCACATCGGCAGGCATTCAACTAATGATATAGTTATTAATAACCCGCGTGTTTCACGTTATCATGCGGAAATTCGCTATGAACAAGGCAAATTTATTATCTATGATATCAGCAGCACCAACGGGGTGCGCGTAAATAACCGGCGCGAAAAGCAGGCTGTTTTAAAAAATGGCGATGTTTTAGCGTTTGGCCCTGTTAGCTTTGTTTTTGAACGGAGGTAGCGCAGCATATGACAAATGCACTTACATTCGATCAGTTTCTGCTTATCTTACGCATTGCAATGATTGCAGTTTTGTATCTTTTTATACTTCAAGTTGTGCTGGTTTCCCGGCGTGATTTAAATATGGCGGTGCAATATCAATCTGCGCAGCCGGCCAAACAAGTAATTGGCCACCTAACGGTTATGGATAGCGGAACCACAAAACTGAACCCCGGCAGAAGATTTGATATTTTTACAGATATGACATTGGGTCGGGGACCAACTAATACCGTTATTTTAGAAAGCACCGTAGTTTCCGGTGAAAATACCCGTATCTATTACGAAAATAAATCGTTATGGATCGAAGATTTAGGCAGCAAAAACGGCACATTTGTAAACGAACAGCGGTTAACCAGCCCGCGCGCACTAAAATTAAACGATGTTATTCGAGTTGGCGATGTGCGTTTCAAGATAACTGCGTAACATCTATGTCTTAATATATGCATGTACATTGATGGCTTAGTTCGCAAATATCTTTTCTTAAACTTTCCGCCAACATTCGACGGAAATTGCTGTGTGTTTATTTATCCTATTAGGAAGGCAGCAAAACATTATGAAACAAATATTGTCACGTATTGTGGATCTGCGTAATTACCGATGGAATGAATTGTTTTTGCTGATATTGCCAAGCGTGTTTATTCTGCTCGGCATGCTAAATCTGCAATATGTCAGTGTCAGCAACCAAGGAAAAGCTCCATCAGAAATTACGGCCAGCTCTTTACCGGGCATTGATACATTAGGTCCACAACTTCTGCTGATTGTGGCGCTGTTTGCTACCCATATTATTTTATCTTGGCTGATCCCGAAAGCAGATCAAACATTGCTGCCAATTACCGGTATGCTCAGTGCGCTGGGCGTTCTTATGGCTACCCGGCTTGGACCAGCGCTGCCATATCCCATACCGGTTCTGGGGTATCGCCAATTAATTTGGGTTATCCTTGGACTCGTTTTTTGTATCGGCACAGTTTGGTTTACCCGATCGATAAAATGGCTGAGCCGTTATAAATATACATGGGCGGCCGCAGGTATTATCCTTGTGCTTGTTTCGCTTTTTCACTCTTTACGTGTTAAAAACTTCAACTCCCCCACGCATGATCAATTGAATTTGGGGTTTGGCGGGGTCGTATTTCAACCATCTGAGCTGCTAAAATTATGCTTGGTTATATTTTTTGCAGCATATTTAAGCGAAAATCGTGAAGTATTGGCGCTTGGCGGTAAAAAAATAGGGCCGATACATATTCCACCACTTCGGCAATCTGCGCCATTGCTGGCAATATTATTTATTTCATTGCTGTTGTTTTTAGGCTTGCGCGAATTAGGTGTTGCGCTGCTGATTTTCGGCATTTTTGTTTCGATGATTTACATTGCCACAAACAAAATGTCCTATGTGCTGTATTCACTAGGCTTTTTCGCCGGTGGCTCCCTTATTGCCTATTATTTGCTTGGATACATACGCGATCGCGTTGCGCTTGTGGCAAACGCATTTTTGCCGGCATACGCCAACAATACCGGCTTTCAGATTGTGCAGGGATTAATTGCCTTAGGAGCCGGCGGTATTTTTGGGCAAGGATTAGGACAAGGATATCCCTATTTTGTTCCCGCTGTGCAAACAGACTATGTAGCTGCGGCTGTAGGCGAGGAATTTGGCATGATGGGGCTATTTGCGCTCCTTGCCATTATGCTGCTGTTAATATATCGCGGATTTCGCATAGCTATGCGTTCACGCAGTGTATTTGAACAATTGCTTGGCGCTGGATTAAGCAGTATTTTTGCCATCCAAACCATTGTTATTTTGGCGGGCAACCTAAAATTAATACCGCTTACCGGCATACCACTTCCGTTTATTACTTATGGCGGAAGTTCGGTTATTATTAATTTTATTATGGTTGGTCTGTTATTGCGTTTATCTGCGCCGGAAGAAACCGCATAACTCGGCATCGGCAGATATCGCAACAAAACCTGCACATTAGATTTGCCGGCTGAGCAGACCAATATAATGCCGACTTTTTATCGAAAATAAAACTATTTGTTAGGGACCATATTACCTATGATGATAGCCGCAATAACTTATAATGTTTCTTTATTTACTGCCTGTTTCTTTTGGGCGTTTTCCGGAATGATTGCCGGAACTGTTGCCAATTTTGTTGTGCGTGGCCGAGGCGGATGCATTTTTGGCAATATTTTCCTTGGTTTAGTTGGCGCATTGGTAGCAACATTTCTTATCAATGTGTTTTTGCAGCAAAAAAATGTGACACTGGGCTTTTTTGAAACAACTGTTATTGCCAGTGTTGCCTCTACACTCATTGCCTATATTTTTCATACAGCGCGTAAAGCTGAAAACAAATATCAGAAAAAGCTTATGGAAAAACCACCTCAATAATGGTCTTTGATATTTTCATCAGGATGAAGATCAACAGAGCAGAGTACATTGAGTGCCCCATCGCGCCTGTTTTAATATAATCACTGCACGGTACACATGGGTGGAGGTGGGGAAACAAGCCACACGATTCATCGTGTGGTGTTCGTTTTGGGGCCACCTTGCCATCCAATATTTCCCATCGGAAAAATAAAAAAAGATATTTTGGGGACACCCCTATCCCCGCGTAAGGGGCATCCGCCCCTTACGTATCCCCATGTGTACCGTGCGATGGATGTTTATACAAAGATATTTTGGGGACACCCCTATCCCCGCGCAAGGGGCTACCGCCCCTTACGTATCCCCATGGGTACCGTGCAGTGGATGTTTTTACAAAGATACTTTGGGGACACCCCAAACCCCGCGCAAAGGGCTA
Source organism: Chloroflexota bacterium (assembly GCA_021778805.1). Classification (GTDB taxonomy): domain Bacteria; phylum Chloroflexota; class Ktedonobacteria; order Ktedonobacterales; family JACDGC01; genus JAJYBV01. The sequence continues at coordinate 45,958 of JAJYBV010000009.1, forward strand.
CCGCCCTTTACGTATCCCCATGGGTACCGTGCGGTGGTTGTTTATAAAAGATATTTTTGGGGACACCCCTATCCCCGCGCAAGGGGCTACCGCCCCTTACGTATCCCCATGGGTACCGTGCGGTGGATGTTTATAAAAAGATATTTTGGGGACACCCCTATCCCCGCGTAAGAGGCATCCGCCCCTTACGTATCCCTGGTTACGCTGGTATATCTTATCCCTCTTTAATTGTTAAAGTTCATAATAGCAGCGACCAACGAAAAACACAGATTAGGCTGCGATATCTTGAGGAATATTTTCACTTGGCGACGGTGGCTCATCTTCTTCCTTTACTGTTTTTTCCACCCAATGAAATATAACCGATGCTTGATACAAATCTTGAGAAATTGTGTTAATGCTTTGGGTATGCGTAGTAACATATTCAACTTTTTCATTCAACACAACTGTAGCAGAAGATACTTGTTCAGCAGCAGCGCTGTTTTCCACACCAACATTTGCCGCAGCAGAAATTGCGTCGTTTACCTTAGCAGCGTTTTGGGTAATATTTATTGCCTGCTGCTCTGTTCCGCCCACCCGGTGCAGCGCGTATTCCACTTGATCAACGCCAGTCTCCATTGACGTTACTGCGCCTTGCGTTTCATTTTGCACTTCCTTAATAATAGCCGCAATTTCACGGGCAGCGTCACCAGATCGTTCTGCAAGCTTGCGGATTTCATCGGCAACCACCGCAAAGCTGCGGCCATGTTCACCGGCGCGCGCAGCAACAATAGCAGCGTTTAAAGACAACAATTCCGTTTGATCTGCTAATTCATCAATAGTTTGGATGATAGAGCCAATTTCAGTCGAACGCTTCCCTAACGCACGCACTTCTTGTGAAGATTGATATATGGCTTTTTTCAACGCTTGAATAACTTGGAGGGCTTCCTTGGCGTCTGTATTCATCCGCAAAGCCTCATTATTCAGTTTTTCAACTTCATGAGCTGCCTTAATTAAATTTTTACTTTGCTGATGCGCTCCGGTTGCAACTTGTTCAATAGCAGATGCAACTTGGTGCGACGCTTCATTTGTATGCGCGGAAAAAACAACAACATCTTTGGTCTTCATGGCCATTTGTAAGCTTAGTTCTGTTACATGTGCAACCAGAATGCGCACCTTCGCAATAGTTTCACTTTGCTGTACAATTAATTTGCCAATAACGTTATTTCCTCTCCAACTCAAAAGTGTTTCATCAATATCGCTCAGTTCACCTTGCGCCATATTTTCTAAAACAGCGGATAGCAGATGCAACGGTTTGGTAATAGTATAATTTAATATTTCAGCAAAGAAAATTGCGCCAATTGTAATGATGATGCCTAACAAAATCATCAACCAAAACAATGTATTAATTGCGGTTGAAATATTTGATTCCGCGGCATTCGTTTGCAATAGCAAAGCTGCAGAAAGATTTGCCATATTTTGCAGCAGCATATTTTCATTGCTTTGCATTTGACTATACAATCCAATAGTTTGCAGATGCGCTGAATTTGATCCACCGGATAGCGCGTTTTGCAGTATTGTGGCGCTGCTTAAAAAATTCTGAATGGCAGTTTCTGTTTGACGAAACTGTTTCTGCGTTTGGGTGTTTTCATTCAATTTTGCAAAATGGTTCATTGCTACGGACAATGCAGACTCGGAAGTTTGCAGCGTCTGTTTAATGGCAGGTGAATAGCCAAATGAAACATTTATGGCCTGTGAAAAGTTTAAAACAATAGTTAAACTATCGGCGCGCATTGCCGAAATATCATTCGCTCCCACCGTATCATTATTTACTATTCCTGCGTTGATTGATTTAATTTGCATATCTTTTTGAATTACTACCGCTCCGGTAATAAAAAATACAACAAAAATATATGCTGACGCGCTTCTCATTCTTGTTGAGATGGTTAAATTATTAAAAAGCGAAAATGCTTTACGCCGAACTAGATGCATGTAACCCGCCATGGCGCAAATATACCTCCTATAAGTTAGGTTTGCATACACATAACTATCGGAATGTATATTCATAACATAAGTGGCATTTTGCAATTATTGATAGCAGCAAATTAGTCAAATTGAACTGGCAGCAGTATCGGAGCCAATGCATTCTCTATCCGCGGCAACCCTATTGAAAACACCGAGCCTCTGCCAAGTTCGCTTTCTACCCAAATTTTACCGCCATGCGCTTTAACAATCGCGTTGCAAATAAATAAGCCTAAACCTGCGCCTTGTGTTTTTCGGGTTAAATCGTTATCCGCGCGATAAAATCGCTCAAATATCCGTTCTTGTTCGGTTTCTGATATCCCCGATCCTTTATCAATAACACTAATTATTACACTGTCACTTGTAAATTTTCCTTCAATAATTATTGCGGCAGATTTATCGGAATGCTTATGCGCATTGTCAATAAAATTTGTTACAACCTCTTCAATCAACGTGTCGTCAGCGTATATTGGCGGAATATTTTTGGGTATGCGTGTTACTATTTTACGTTCCGGTTCGCGCGCGTTAAATCTTCTGGCGCAAGTGAGAATAATAGTTTCAGGTTGTATCTGCTGCAGATTCATAGAAATCTTGCCGGCTTGTATGCGTGAGGCATATAAAATATTTTTAATAATATGACTTAATCGATCCGCCTCTTCATCGATTGCGCGCATGCGTTCGCTGATTGTATCTGCGTCCCATTGTGCATGCAGCTGCGCAAATGTTGAGGCGTATCCCTTAATAATAGCTATGGGAGTTTGCAGCTCGTGCGATACGATAGAAATTAAAGTCGATGTCAGAATTTCATGCTCTTTTTGCCGGGCAATATCTCGCACATTCATAACCGCGCTTACCGGAAGGCCTTCATCTGAGATTACAGCCGAAGCCGTAATCGATACCGTTAATTTCGAGCCATCGCGAGTATAGATATATATTTCGCGCGCCTGTATTACATCTCTGGTTGCCAGCGCTTCCATCAACGGGCACCTTTCCAGTCCAAGGGCATGCCCGCTCATATCTTCCGGCCGCAAAATATCATAATAAAAACGTCCGGTTATTTCTTCAGCCTGACGATGGATCATCAATTCCATTGCGGGGTTGCATCCGGTTATGCGTAAATCGGCGTCTACCGTTAAAATACCATCTCCGCTATACAAATAAGTCATTCGAAATTGGTCACGCTGCTCGCGAAGATCTCTGTTTTGCAGCGCAACAGCAACCGTCGCCGAAAGTGATCCCAAAAACGCTGCTGAAGATGCGGCGCGATTTAATGGAAACTCGCGCAATGCGCCAGAAGGACCCAACACCGCCAATGCACCAATATTTTTGTCATCATACACCAAATTCAACGCAATCACTTCTTCATCGTTTGGACCGGCAGTTAAAGCAATCGACTGCGGCCATTGCTCCGGCGGAATATCTTTGGCCAGTACGGAAGAATCGACAAAATTCAGCGCCGGCGCCAGCCATTGAGTAAATTTTTTCGTGTCGGCCAGCGCCATACCTCGGCATGTTACCAATCCGTTTGGCGCGCCGGGCTGCGGAACCAAAATTAATGCGCACGCCTGCCGTTGCAGCGTTAATAAGGCGGCGTCCATTGCAGCGTCAAGCGGATCTTTTTTAAGATAGCCGCTGCGAGTTTGATTTTTACGTGGCGTATTCTGAGATACAGAGTGATTGCTCACAAAAATAAGACCTCATCCATAATTAAAGATACCTTCGGCGCCATGCTCACCTGCGCCGATGCTCATTATATTTTACCAAAATAACTCTGCGCCATGCGTATGTTATGGCGCGCGGCGTATAATGCGTGTTCCCACCGGTTCATCGCCGTCGTGGTCTGCAAAAGCGCGCAGCACAATCCCCGGATGAGAGCCTTCAATAATATGCACCGCTGCAACGTCATCCAGCGCCGCCAAGCAAGCCTCAATTTTCGGCGCCATACCGCCGGATATAACTCCTTGCGCAAGCAATTCCCGCGCATGTTCCTCAGTTAAAATCGGAATGAGCGATTTACCTGCGCTATACACACCGGAAACATTACTTAAAAATACCAAATTTTCAGCGCGCAGCGCACGGGCAATGCAGTTGGCGGCGTCATCGGCGTTAACATTCAGGCATTCGTCATCGGGGCCAAGGCACAGCGGCGCAATAACCGGCAGAAATCCTGCTGAAAGCAGAGTTTCAAGTAAATCTCCGTCCGCTAATTCCGCCAAACCCACCAAGCCAAGCTCGGGATTGGCGCGTTTAGCGCGGATCATGCCGCCATCCATGCCGCACAAACCCACAGCGCGCACGCCAAATGTTTGCAGCGCCCTGACGATTTCACTGTTAATTTTGCCGATTAATACCGAGCGAACAATTTCCAATGTGGCGGCGTCGGTAACTCGCCGGCCATTAATAAATACAGGGGTAACTCCCATGCGGCGCATCCATACATCAATAACCGGACCGCCGCCATGCACAAGCGCTATGCGTCGACCCGATTTCCATAGTTCACTGATTTCTTCAAGTATGGCTATCGAATCATCCAAAACGCTTCCACCGATTTTAATGACATCTGCTGCATGTCGGATATTCACAGTCTGCCCATCCATCGGAAGCGCATAGCTTTTCGTCATATTAGCTTTCATGGCCATACCCCCGCAAATTCTAATCCTGCTGTTTCGGGCAGTTGATACATAATATTGGCGTTCTGCGCCGCTTGGCCGGCTCCGCCTTTCATTAAATTATCAATTGCGCTGATAAGAATTAAACGTCTGCTGCCGGGCTGAACAGCGCAATATATAAAGCACATATTGCTGCCGCGCGCCCAGCTTGTTTCTGGCGGCGCATCAGTTAATACAACAAATGGCTCGGTGGCGTATGCTTGCTGCAAAGCATTTTTCACGTCGATTAGCGTAGCAGAACTTTGCAAAGTTGCATAACACGTAGTTAAAATGCCCCTATTCATTGGGACAAGATGCGGCACAAAGGTAATTTTAGGAGCCGAATATTCCGGCGCTATTTTTTGCAGTGTCCCTTCCATTTCGGGCAAATGCCTGTGCCCGGTTACCGCATACGCTGTTACAGATTCTGCGTCTTCCACAAAATGCGCGCGCATTGTTGGGGACCTTCCGGCGCCGCTTACACCGGTAAGCGAGCTAACAATAATGTCATTTTCAACAAGCTGTTTTTGCCAGATTGGCGCCAGCGCTAAAATAGCTCCGGTAGGAAAACATCCGGGATTTGCGGTTAATTTTGTTTCGCGGATTTCTTGGCGAAACCATTCCGGCAAGCCATATACCGCCTGCGGCAATAATTCCGGAAACGGGTGCGGACGCCCATACCAACGTTCATATTCTTGCGGGTTACGAAAACGAAAATCTGCGGAAATATCAATTACGGAACGGCCCTGTGCGCGATAACGAGAAGCAAGCTCTGCAGCCGGACCATGCGGAACAGCTAAAAAAACTATTTCTGCGTCTTGCGCATCTTCCCGTATCATTAATTTGCCGGCGTCGGTTGAAGCTAAACTGGGCAATGCGCTGCTTAACCTGGTTCCCAATAAAGACCGCGATACAACTTCGGTGATTTGGAAATTAGGGTGATGCGCAAGGATTCTTGCAACACCAGCGCCTTCATATCCGGTTACACCAACGATAGCGGCAGAAATTTTGCCTGATGAATTCATTTTCGTAAACCACCTGTAGTCTTTTGATAAACGAATGAGGCGTATGTTTCAGAAAATATGCGCCTCGAAATGCGCGTGAAGAGGGTGTGTTTTCTTATTCTTTAACTGAAACGATGCAGAAAATATCTTCACGTTTCCAACGGCAATGGTGGAGTGCGCCTGAAGGATCATCATTGATTTAGGACTGAGTATATCACATTACAACTGATTTGTGCGCATTTTAGGCGCAAATATTATGTCTTTTTGCAATAGTTAGGAAAATACTGCCAATAACGCGGATAAATTTTTCTGCTCATCCATTATTTGGTTTGGGGGGCATTGTGCTTCAGGATGAAATCATTTTCTATGACTTTTTCTAGCAGACTATATAGCGTTTGTATTTTATTTTGTTTCGTGATATGATAGCAGTATGAGACATAACGTTTTTATGTTTTGCCGCAGAGAGCCATAGTTTTGGTGAAATATGGCGCATTCAGCAAACGTTTCCACTCAAGCACACTCCGCGTAACCGGTATTTTTCGGCAGAAGCGGATGCGGCGCGCAACCGTTATCTGCGCATTAACGAGAGGCCTTGCGCGCCATAAACAATATAACAGTGAACAACCACTGAGCTGAAGACTCAGTGGCTTCGGCCACGAAAGTCCAGGCCCAGTCCCGCAAGGGCACGTTCACCAGACTCGGTCAGGAGAAATCCTGGTTCCGTTCGGAAGGTCATGACACC
>JAJYBV010000010.1 GCA_021778805.1 Chloroflexota bacterium
ACCGCACAATACCCATGGGGATACGTAAGGGGCGGATGCCCCTTGCGCGGGGTTTGGGGTGTCCCCAAAAATTATTTTTTAAACAACCACCGCACAATACCCATGGGGATACGTAAGGGGCAGTAGCCCCTTGCGCGGGGTTTGGGGTGTCCCCAAAAATTATTTTTTATAAACCATATTCCCAAAGCAATATTGGTAGCCGGGAAGCAAGGGCGACCGCAAGGGGCGCCCCTACCGGATTGCATGGCCTCATGTGTGACCGTGCGGAGTATGCTATAAAACAAACGATATGTGGCGGCGCTTATGCTTCGGAGCGGTGTAGGTGGCTAGGCGGCGCGCTATTTTGGGAATAGCCATGAAAATTTTTCCTCTAGAGCAGATACCAAAATTCTGGCGCGCCGCGCCGTTACTGTGCGGCAATATCTATGCCATGCTGCGCTAAAAGATCAATGAGCCACGATTCATCATGAATGGGAACTTTGGCTTTCTGCGCTTTTTCTAATTTTGAGCCTGCTTCAGCCCCAACAATCAGATGATTCAATTGTTTGCTTACACCAGAAGCAATTGAACCACCGAGTTTACGAATAGCGTTTTCAGCTTGTGAGCGAGTGCAATTCGTTAATTTCCCAGTAAGCAAAAATGATTGCCCGCTCAGCGGCCCAATAGACGCATCATCACGCTGCGCATGTAAGGTAACACCGGCGGCGCGCAGCTTTTCGATAATTTCGCGCTGCAGTGGATCCTGAAACCAATTGCACACACTAGCCCCAATAACGGGGCCAATACCCGGAATCGCGCTGATTTCCTCAGATTTAGCAGCCAGTAGCGCGTCGATTGAGCCAAAAGAGTTAGCCAGCAGTTCCGCCGCTTTAGCCCCAACATGGCGAATTCCTAACGCTAGCAATGTTTTTGCAAAAGGGCGTTCCTTGCTTTTCTCTATACTGCGCAGAGCATTTTGTATTTTCTTATCTTTAAATCCCGCAAGCGTCGCAAGATTTTCAGCGGTTAAAGCATAAAGATCGCTGGGGTTGTGAACCAATCCGGTTTCCAGCAGCGCGGCACAAGCTTCATCACCAATGCCATCAATATCCATCGCGTCTTTGCTCACAAAATATCGAAGCAGTTCAAGCCGCTGCGCCGGGCATTGCAGTGATGTATTTGTGCAATATGTTACCGCTTCATCCGGATCTTTCAAGGTTTTGGCGCCGCAAGAAGGACAAAATTCCGGCATAGCAAACGGATCCGATACAGGGGAGCCATCCGCCTTTAATGGCCGTTTTTCAAGAATCGGTTTAACAATTTGCGGTATAACGTCTCCGGCGCGCTGAATAAGCACGGTATCGCCGGGCCGCAGATCTTTGCGAAAAATATCATCCGCGTTATAAAGTGATGCGCGTTTTATGGTAACGCCTCCAATAGCAACGGGTTCTAAAACCGCTTGAGGATTTAAAGAGCCGGTTCGGCCAACACTAATACTAATATCCAGCAATGTTGTGGAAGCCTGGATAGGCGGAAACTTAAACGCAATCGCCCAGCGCGGGTCTCGGGCAACAACACCAAGCTCTTCCTGCTGGGCAATATCGTTTATTTTAATAACGCAGCCATCAATTTCATAATCTAATTCAAAACGCCGCTGAATCCACTGCTCACAAAATGCAATAACATCTTCAAAGTTTTCAGTTATTACAATATTGGGGTTTACAACACATCCCCAGTTACGCAGCGCTTCCATGGCTTCCGAATGGGTAGTTGGCAACGCGCCGCCTTCAATATAGCCAATTTGATAGGCAAAAAAGCGCAAGTTGCGGCTGCGGGTAATTTCGGGATCTTTCTGCCGCAAAGATCCGGATGCTGCGTTGCGAGGATTGGCGAACATCCGCGGCGTAATTTGCGCGCCGGATTCACTTTGTTTTTCGGCAGATTGTGTGGCGGCGTTATTTAATTGCTCAAAGCTCGAAATGGGCATATATATTTCACCGCGGATTTCAACGGTATCCGGCGCAGATCCCTGCAATGTTTGTACAACATCGCGCGTGGCAAGCACATTTGCGGTTACATCCTCGCCAACGGCGCCATCACCGCGAGTAGCGGCCATCGCCAAGCTGCCTTGCTTATAGGTTAGGGCCATAGCCAAACCATCTATTTTTAATTCGCACACAAACTGAAAGCGCGCCTGCGGAAGTATCGAAGCAGCGCGTTTCAGCCACGCCCGCAATTCATCTGTGCTGCGCGCATTGGCAAGGCTAAGCATAGGGCGCGGATGCCGCCATACTTTTGTATCGGAAGCAGCTTCCGCGCCAACACGCTGGGTAGGGGAATCAGATGATTGCAGCTCTGGAAATTGTTCTTCAAGCGCTTGCAATTCACGGAAATATGCGTCATATTCTGCGTCGGTGAGGGTTGGATTATCTTGGTTATAATATTCATTATTTGCGCGGCGAATCAGTTCTCGCAGCGCAGATACACGTTTTGTGGCATTTTCAGCGTCGGGTAGTTGCGCTGTGAAATCTTTAGGCTGTGTCATTGTCAAAATCCTGCCGATAATTGTAAATATGTTCTTTTATACATCATACCATAATCACCATACAGCCTCCTCACATTTCTCACAAAAGCCGCTGCTTATTGCAAGACATGCCAGTGAGTGGTATCCTATGATCGTAGGACAACGAAGTCTTAAATAAAGAGGTGTAATTTTGACAACTCAAGAAATTGCTGAAAAAACCAGAACCGCTAAAGGTTCCGATTCTCGAAGCGCGGTTATCCAATTACGGCGTGAATTTGCCTCTCGCTATGCGCATCAAGTTTCGTCTGCGGCTTCCCCAATACGCGCAATTGCAAAAATGACTCAAGAAATCGAAGCGGAATGCGAAAAACAAAAAATACCACCGAAAATAATGCGGCAAGAAATTGTAAATCGCACGATTGGTGATATCAACCCAAGATATATTGTTGAACATGACGACAAGTACGACTATCGGTCTATTGCCGACTTGCTGGGGCTTGCTTTTCCCCAAGAACGCATCAATGGATATGTTTCTTCGGGCAAGGTGTATCAAGACCTGCGCCGGCAGATGGAAACACATGAACGCGCGTTAATTAAAAGCGGCTGGGATATTCACATGTATGATATCGCCGGAGTTGGCAACCCAATTCTGCGCGAGTGGATTGCAGAGGACCAATTGAAACAGTGGAAGCTGAATTTCACTAAAGACCAGGTTTTGCTTTCCACCGGTTCCTTAGACGGCCTGGATAAAACACTGCGCGGATTGCGCGCTGTAAAATGGAATGGCCCGGCAGGCAGCGTAGCAATGCTATTCCCTGCGCCAAGTTTTGGTGTGCCGGAATGGCAAGCAAAAATGCACGGCTATGAAGTGATTCGCTTACACACCGAGGAATCGGCACAATATAAACTTACATCCGAGCAACTGCGCAGTTTTCTGAACGAACATCCATCTGTCCGCGCAGTTTATCTCACCATCAGCAATAATCCAACGGCGTATTCATATACCTACGAAGAATTGCAAAGTTTGCTGCAAACCATGTGCGCATTCCCCGATACATTAGTTCTCGCAGATATGGCGTACATCGGCACTGGCGATATCGCCAAAGATAAAGAGCGGATGCGCGCATTTGCGGAACATCCCCAGTTAGATCAAATCATTTTCTTTTGGAGTATGTCAAAAGCGTTTACCATGACAGGGGATCGATTTGGATATGTTTGCGCCGGCAATCCGGAAATTGCGCAAGCAATCAGCGTTAGTTGGGTAAATGGCATAGCGGCGCTTCCGGCAGAATGGCAGCTGCGTTTTATGGCGTTTTATCAGCATATTCAAAAACATCCGGAAATTCGGGAAATTATAGCGTCTTTTTATGCATTGCGGCGGCGCGCTTTAGAAAAACAACTGCGCGAACTGAACGCAAAGGAAGGGTTATTTGCAGAATTGCTTACGGGTGATGAAACCACAATTTATAATTGGAGCAGACTGAATAAAGGCGAAAGTGTATTTACTTTGTTTGAAAAAACCGGCATTGCCGGTGTGCCCGGTTCAGCCTTTGGTTATTCCGACGACCACATACGGCTTTCGGTTGGCATCCACCCGGTTCCCGGTTGGGAAACAGTAACGGGATAGTAATCCTATTCATCGAGTTTTGGATATTTTATCCTTTCAAGGCTGAGCGATTGCTTAGCCTTGTTTTTTTTGAAGAAATGAGCGATATTGCCTGCGCTTGCCTGCTCTATACGCCGATAAAAATGATAAGGATATTTTTTGGTACCCGATATGTATTCTTTTGGCGGGTGTTCTTGTGGCAGTATTTTGGCGTATTTTTCATAAAGCAGCAAACACTCCGGCGCGCTTTGCCGCCTTATTGATCATTTTGGCGGCTGTCCTTTTAGCGCCGCTTTCCGTTGGCGCACAGGTATATACTGCGTCGCCGGGCGGCAATATGCAAAACCCCGCTGTTATGGCAACAGATATTGCTGCCCCCGCTGTAGTCCGGATTTTAACAACGTATCAGGCGCAAATGCGCGTACAGCTGTGCGGCCAAATTTATGGATTATACACAACAGAATTAGCGGTCACCGGCAGCGGCGCCTTTATTTCCGGCAATGGCGATATTGTTACGGCCGACCATGTAGTAAATACGCCAATTGGCGATTTACAGGCCGGCGCCTTATCGCAGTTAAGCGCGCAGGCGGCAGCAGATCTTACGGCAAAATGCAATCAAAGCGCCGACACTTCTACTGTTTATACATTATTTCAGCAAGATCCGCAGCGGTTCGCGTTCACGTTTGCTCCGCCGCAAAGCTCTGTGTGGTTAAACACAGCATACGCCGGATCATATCCTCATGTCAGCCCGCTGCAAATTCAGCAATTGCCGCTGACGATTGAAGCAGAATCTTCTTATGCGTTTAATGATCTCGCGATTGTGCGCGCAAATATCCAAAATACCCCCATGCTTTCCATTGGATCCAGCGCTGATGTTGCCCCAACAGATACCTTGATGGAACTGGGATTTCCCGGAAACGCCGATCTTGCCGGAGCCATTAATATAGAAAACGCGAATAATTTTTTAGACCCATCAATTAATCCCGTGTTTGTCAGCGCAATAAAAACCAACAGCGATGGCGCGCCGCTTTTACAGGTCAGCGGCAATATCGAACACGGTGACAGCGGCGGTCCTGTAATCACTATAAATGGAAATTTAGTTGGGATTGTAAGTTTCGCCATCGCCGTTACCGATCCTAATAATGTTGGTGAAACTCGCTTTTTGCAAGCCTCTGCCAGCATTGTTCCATTGCTTGCCGCCGCGCATGTATCTAATACACCGGATTTGCTGCAAACACAGTGGGCGCGCGCCATGAATGACTTTGCAACGGCAGTTACCGCACAGCAATGGAACGCCACATCCGCTGAGTTTCACACACTGATCCAGCAATATCCAAATTTTGGCGGCGCGCAGGTGTATGCGCAATATGCGCAGCAGCAAGCTTCATCGGCGCCATTCAGCGTTTTTAATTCCTCCGGTTTAAGCGATCAACTATTTACTATTATTTTAATCGGGATGGCAGCGCTTGCGATACTTTTTTTGTGCGGCACGTTGGTGGTTCTTATTTTGCGCGCGCGCCGCAAGCAGATGCCATCCAAGAAAAAAATCCTGCTTCAAAATTCAGCCGCTCCCTCTGAATTGCTGTCACAGCCCCAAACTGCAGCCGCGCCACCGCGTTTCGCAAAAGGCTGGAAAACGGCGCCGATCTATCTGCCGCCACAATCTACGCGCAATCAGCCGCCAGATTGGCGAAGTTCATCCGCAGCTTAATTATATCCACCAAAGTGCCTGATAAAAACAGAAGTGGAAACTCATCCATCATTTGAGTTTTCCACTTCGTCTAGATTATTTGAAAATCTTTGCCGTAGTTTATGAAGCAAGATACAATTACGATTTCTTCAATTTCCCGCGTATGGTTTCATACCCAATAAAAAGAATAAACGCCAGCAGCGCTAAAACCGAGTCCGGCCCAACCTGAAATGGCATAGGGGGATTCTGGTGATTGAAGAATAAAATGAACGCATTAATGCAGGAAAGGCTCAAAAAGAAAATAAACAAGGTAAGAGCAACTGCTCTGCCTGCCATGCCAAAGACATTAATCGCGCGCTTAATAATAATTACATCGTGTTCCGCAACCGCAACCGCAGCTATCACCGCCAAAACCGAAATAGTGCCCAACGCTAATCCAAAAAAGGCTAACCCATAGTTGCTTAAACTCTGAACCGGATTAAACAGCTGCCCAATGCATGGGCCAATGTTGGGACAAGATTGTGCTGCGCTTTGCTCAAAATACGAGGTAAATTGATTTGAAAACAAAGCCATGCTGAAAGCGGGAATAATCCATACTAAAGGACTTAATGACAATCTCAGCGAAAGCAGCACTTCATTAAAACTGTCCCCGGAGATATTTTTAATTTCACTTTGAAATCTAGTCCAAGCAGATCCTTTGGTTGGATCGCTGATAGTGCCGGAGCCTACCGTAGCAATCAAGCCAATAATTCCCAGCAGCAGCAGCGTTATGGCCAGCGCGCCAAAACCCAGCGCGGCGTCTAGCGTGGGTAATGGAGACGGCAGCGGCGCCGGAATTGGAAGATTTGAAAATTGGATGAAACCTGTCGCGCAAGAGGTTTGTATTAAATTGCAGCCAAATTGGTTCAGTAAGCTTAAAAGCCCCCAAGAGGTAAACAACAATACAGCCAAACCGGTAAAATCAATGGCCAACTGATTAGGAGAAAGCGGCCCATATTTTCGCTGTGAAGCGCGTTTGCGTACAGCGGAAGAGCCGGCGTCTAATGGTTTGCTTTCCTGCCGGCGACGATCTATTGCGTCATAAATAAAAATTCCAAACATCAGAAGTTCAATTATGATATAGAGTGAAGGTTTGTGCGCCAGCTGCCCTAAAAAAGAGTTGCTGTAAAATACAATGCCTGCGGCATATACCAATGATAATGCACTGGTAATACCAAGATAGATGATTCTGGCTACCGAACGGTTTTCCGCTATGATTGCTTGCAGTCCCAGCAAAAGCAGGCTGAAAAAGATGTATAATGGCAATGCTCGATCGGGATTATTGCCGCGGCGGAATATATCGAACCCAGTGACGAGAAATGCTCCGTAACCAAAGAGAGCAAGTATAGGCAAAGAAATGCGCGCTGGTGGAAATTGCAGGGATAATTTCCCTGTTGTATCAGGCATATGCAGTTGCTCCTTACTGTTGAGCATTGCATGGCATTTGGCGAACCACAAATCATGCATGCTCGATCAAAAATGTTTGCCCAAATAATGAAATATGAATTTGTCAGGCAAGTAAAGCGCTTGAATGTGGTATGCCTCCAGATGTTGCGCCGCTCTGTGCAAATTATTGCGGAATGTACAGCGGTTCAATGTCTGTTCTATCTATTTTTTTCCTTTCTCTTGTAAGTATTATTGATTGTCCCCGGTTCCCTTCCTCTGCGCTATTGTGCCGGATTATCTGGGTTCTGCCACGGCCGTTGGAATTATCTCCACTCTTTTGTTTTTTGCGTACATTGAGGGATTTGCAAGGGGCAAGCCCCTTGCGCGGGGTTCCGGGGTGTCCCCGGTTCCCTTCCTCTGCGCAACTGTGCCGGATTATCTGGGTTCTGCCGCGGATTTACAATAATACTTATGGGGTATTATAACATAATATCAGTTGATAAAAAAATAGGTAATATCACACAAAATAATCAAGCATACAGTAATAAAATTCCATTAAAAATCCACCGCCAACTCCTGAGTAACCTCAAAAAATGCCCTCATAGCCGCAGTTTCCGGATGACCTTTCTTGCGGCAAAACGCCATTGTTCGGCTTAATTCAGGCTCACAGAATGCTACCGCGGCAACACCAAGACGCGAAGCGCCTTCAAAAGCCAGCCTTGGCGTTAAGGAAACACCAAGATCTGCGGCAACCATACGCAGCACCGTCTCCATTTCACCGCCTTCCAGCGCAATTCGCGGCTCAAAACCGGCGGCGCGGCACCCAAACAATGTGGCAGACCGAAGATGATAACTGGAACGATATAAAATAAACGGAATATCACGCGCTACTTTTAAGGGAATCGGACCCGTCGCTCCTAAGTTCGCAATATGCGATTCTGCGGAGGCCGCCAGCATCAGCGGCTCTGTAAACAGCGGGACAACTTCCAGAGCATCGGAATTTTCCGGCTGAACCATAATACAACAATCGATGCTGCCACGCGCCAGCAATGTGGTTAATGTACCGGCGCCGCTTTCACGCAATCGGATATCAATGTGCGGATATCGCTTTAAAAACATTGCTAAAGCTTTTGGCAGCATATGCGCGGCAATAGTTGGCGTAGCTCCGATAACTAATTGTCCTGAAATAATTCCTTTAGCAGATAACATATCGTAGTGCGCCAGCTGCAATTCGCGCTGAATATGCTGCGCCCGCGCAAAAAATGCTTTTCCCGCTTCGGTAAGCTGAATAGCTTTGCCGCTGCGCGTAAACAGCAAAACCCCTAATTCTTGTTCTAATCTGCCAATTGCTTGGCTTACAGCAGGCTGAGCTACACCTAAACTTTGCGCCGCGTGCGTAAAATGGTTCAGTCGGCAAACCTCTAAAAATATTTCAATTTGACGTAATTCCAAATTTTTCTCCAATACAGTGTATACTAATAGAGTAAAGAGCAATATCAAATAAAGATAAAACAAATTTCTTAAACATAGTTTCCACTCACGTTGCGTTAAATTAAATCTTATGATATTGTTATAACTTTAACATTATGATAAATAAAACGATCATAATGTCGTAATTATCATACATTTCAGCGGTAGACGGATTCCGTTTTGAGTGGTACGCTGTTTGTATGATGTGTGCGCATATGAAAGATACGAAACAAAACTTGGCAAAGGAGCTTGAGCATATGCACAAAATCTTCTGGCCGCGCGGCAAACGTATCAACATGGCGCAACCCAAAACCAAATAAGCAATACACAAATAATTACTGGGCGCTGTTTTATCGAAACACCATGTAGAAAACGATTTGTAAACGTGTATTGCGACAAAATTTGCGGCAAAGGAGACACACCGGCGTGTATAGAGGTCAATCCGGAATGTGGTCATGGCTGCTTCATCGTGTTACTGGAGTTGCTGTACTACTATTTTTATTAGTTCATATCGTTGATATTACCATGCTGGGGTTTGGTCCAACGATTTACAACAATGCATTGAGTGTATTTGCTACACCTTTAGTGCGCTTCTTTTCCTTAGCGTTAATCGCTTCGGTGCTGTACCATTCATTTAATGGTTTACGTATTCTCATTATTGATTTTTGGCCTGCCGGCGCACAATATCAGCGACTGTTTGCGGTATTAACTATTCTGCTGACTTTAGCAGGATTTATCAGTATGGGCTATTTTGTGCTGCTGCCCGTATTCCAAGGCTGTCCGGGAGTAACCTGCGGCTAATTTTACAGAGAGGTAATAGGGTACATATATATGAGTGCGCGCAGCGCTATTAGTACATCACGGGCAAAGCCCACAGTAAACGCAAATGCGTTTGAAGTTTTTTCTTGGTATTTTTTCCGTGTCTCAGGTGTATTATTACTGTTTTTAGTGGTTATACACTTAATATTCATGCACGTCGCCAATGATGTTTCACAAACCTCATACCAATTCATCGTTGCTCGATACAATAACCCATTTTGGCGCGTATACGATCTTCTTATGCTGACATTAGCGCTATTGCACGGTATGAACGGTATGCGCGTTATTGTTGTAGACTACGTTCGCGGCAAAGGCTGGCGCCTTGCATGGATGTCGTTTTTAGGTATCGTAACATTGGTATTTTGGCTGATGGGCACAATAACCATTATTGCGTTTAACCCGAATCATTCAACCTATGCTGCCTTTTTTGGGGCGCTTTTCCATCACTAACACTGCTGCATAGCAGATTTGTTGCTTAGTATTGAGCTTTTTGCAAAACACAGCCCTTATTTTGCGCTGAATTGCTTTGTAAAAGCGGACACTTTAGGAGATAAAATAATATGCCATACCACAAGTTCGATGTTGTAATTGTTGGCTCCGGTGGCGCAGGGTTAATGGCGGCTATGCAGTTATCACATAAATACAGTGTCGCTGTTGTTTCTAAACTATACCCCACGCGCTCTCACACCGGCGCCGCTCAAGGTGGTGTCGCTGCTGCGCTGGGAAATCAAGAAGAAGATCATTGGCAGTGGCACATGTTCGATACTGTTAAAGGCGGCGACTATCTTGTAGACCAAGACGCCGCTGAAGTGCTGGCTCGCGAAGCTATCGACGCCATCTATGATCTGGAACATTGGGGTCTGCCCTTCAACCGCACAGCAGACGGAAGAATTGACCAGCGCCGCTTCGGCGGCCATACCCGCAACTTCGGTGAAGGCCCCGTTATGCGTTCTTGCTATGCGGCAGACCGCACGGGACACATGATTTTGCAAACGATGTTTCAGCAATCCGTGAAAAATCAAGTACAATTTTTTAATGAATTTCTTGCAACCGAACTCATCGTTACAGATGGGCGCGCCTCGGGTGTTGTTGCCTACAGCATTCGCGATGGCGATGTACACACATTCAGCGCAAAAGCGGTAGTTTTTGCCACCGGCGGCTATGGCCGGGCTTGGCGTATTACCAGCAACGCGCTTGCCTGCACCGGCGACGGCATGTCAATTGCGTATCGCAGCGGCATTCCACTGGAAGACATGGAATTTTACCAGTTTCACCCCACCGGCATTTACCACGTTGGCGTTCTGCTTTCCGAAGCGGCACGCGGCGAAGGCGCATATCTGCTGAACAATGAAGGCGAACGGTTTATGATGCGCTATACACCTTCATTGCAGGAATTAGCTCCGCGCGATATCGTTTCACGCAGTATTGTGCAGGAAATTCGCGAAGGCCGCGGCATCGATGGCCAAGATTATGTGTATTTAGACATCCGCCATCTCGGCGCCGAAAAAATCCGCGAAAAACTGCCCGATATCACTGATTTCGCGCGCACCTACCTGCGTATCGAGCCTATTACGGACCCTGTGCCAATTCAGCCAACAGCCCATTATGCCATGGGCGGTATCCCAACCAATATTAATGGCCAAGTGATTCTAGATGAGAAAAATACACCGATGCTCGGATTTTACGCCGCCGGTGAAGCTGCCTGTGTTTCGGTGCATGGCGCTAATCGCCTTGGCACCAATTCGTTGGTAGATCTCATCGTGTTTGGCCGCAGAGCCGGCAAACATATTGCCAAAATGCTGGACAGCGGCGAACTGGATTACGCTGATTTGCCCGCAAACACGGCAGAACGCACCCAGCAGATGATTTCACGCATCCGCGCCGGTTCCGGTGAACGCGCCGAAACTATCCGCGAAGAGATGCGCGACACCATGACTGATATGTGCGGCGTAATGCGCACCGAAGAAAAATTGCTGCAGTGCGGCTCCAAAATTGCCGAGTTGCAAGAGCGCTACCAAAATATCTCTATTATGGATAAATCTTCTTCCTTTAATACTGAAATGATGGAAGCCATTGAACTTGGGTATGTGCTGGATTGCGCTGAAGCAACTGTTGAAAGCGCGGCAGCCCGCAAAGAAAGCCGCGGCGGCCACTTCCGCGAAGATTACCCAACAAGAGATGATAAGCAGTTTTTATCCCACACGTTAGCCTATCGCAAAGAAAACGGCGGCGTAAAAGAACTGCGGTATAAACCGGTTGTTATTACCGAGTTTCAACCTAAAGAACGCAAATATTAATTGATGGGGGCAGCATATTTATGACAACTACTTCTGCGCCAAAAGTTCAGAATGCCCGCGCTAATACGGTTCAACTTACCGTGCGCGTGAAGCGTGGCGCTCCCGGCGCTGCTTCACATTGGCAGGAATATAAGATTGAGGCAAGCCCTCTTGATAGATTTGTGGATGTTTTAAACAATATTAAATGGACTCAGGATGGCACTCTCACATTCCGCCGATCCTGTTTGCACGGGGTCTGCGGCTCCGACTCTATGCGCATAAACGGCCGTAACCAGCTGGCTTGCAAAACACTTGTCGCGGATCTTGGCTACAAAATCAGCGCCGAGCCTATGTTGGGCTATCCGGTTATCCGAGATTTGGTTGTAGATATGGATCCGTTTTTCGGTAAATACGAAAAAGTGAAGCCATTTCTCATCAATAATACGCCGGCTCCGGCAACCGAACGGCTGCAAAGCGCCGATCAGCGCAAACGCTTTGACGCAGGCACAAAATGCATTTTGTGTGGCGCCTGCACCGGATCTTGCCCTTCAGTTTGGGCAAATCCCGAATGGGTTGGCCCCGCGGCTATCGTCAACGCGCACCGCTTCATTTTTGACAGCCGCGACGAAGGCGCTGCAGAGCGTTTGCAGATTTTAAGCGACCGCACCGGGGTATGGCGCTGCCGCACCATCTTTAATTGCGCAGACGTTTGCCCGCGCGAAATTCCGGTAACCGACCTGATTGAAGATGTGAAACGCGCCATTATTTATGGTGAGCCGGATATTCCCAATACCTAGCTGAGATTTTTTTCGGCAATTGACTGCTTGGCGCCACAGGCGGCAGTTCTCTGTTTCCTGCGGCGCGGCTGACGCTTTCTTGCGTCAGCTTTTTTGTATTCCCAACATAATGTATTTCCGCCTCGGGCAGATTAAGAAATGAGGTTTTTCATGGCCGGCCCCGCTTTAACATTCACAATACAGCATACTGAATCGGCGGCGCGCGCTGGGGTTATCACTACTTCGCACGGCGCAATTGCCACACCGATGTTTATGCCGGTTGGCACCTCGGCAACTGTGAAAGCTGTTGCGCCGGATGATTTAACCACCCTTGGCGCGCAAATCATCCTAAGCAATACCTACCATTTGTTTTTACGGCCCGGCCCCCAAATTATCGCAAATTTTGGCGGATTGCATGGCTTTATGAATTGGAAAGGACCAATTTTAACCGATTCCGGCGGTTTTCAGGTCTTCAGCCTGGGGCAAATGCGCAAAATTACCGGAGACAGCGTAATTTTTCGTTCGCACCTCGACGGCGCGCGCATTGAACTAAACCCGCAGCGTGTCATGGAAATTGAAGCAATGCTTGGCGCTGATATTATTCTTCCGCTAGATGAATGCCCGCCGTTTCCTTGTGAAGAATCGGTAGCGCGCCGCGCAACCGAACGCACTCACCGCTGGGCAGAAATGGCGCTGAACGCTAAAGTTCGCAGCGATCAAGCTTTATTTGGCATTCCACAAGGAGGAATGTTTGAAGATCTGCGGCGCCAAAGCGCCGCCACCATCGGCGCACTGCCCTTTGATGGATTCAGCATCGGTGGTTTATCTGTCGGTGAACCGAAACCGGTGATGTGGAATATGCTGGAAGCAACAATCAGCGGTTTGCCCAACGCTAAGCCGCGGCACTTACTGGGAGTTGGTTCCCCCGAAGATTTAGTTGAGGGCATTGCCCGCGGTGTGGATTTATTTGACTGTGTTTTGCCAACACGCGCCGCGCGCAACGGCGGTTTATATACGCGCAGCGGCCGCATAAGCATTCGCACTGCGCGCTGGAAGGAAGAGCGCGGCCCGGTAGAAAGCACATGTGATTGCTGGACATGCGCTCATTTCAGCGCCGGCTATTTAAATCATTTGGCGCGCGCCGAAGAATTACTTTTCTTCCGTTTAGCAAGTATTCATAACCTAAGATTTTTAATTCGTTTGGTAACTGATGCGCGCACAGCTATTGCCGCAGGCCGCTTTGCCGATTGGCGAGCAGAGTTTCACGCAGTGTATCGGCCGGCTTCTGCCGATGCCAGCGCCCAGCAGCGCGAAAAATGGCGCGCCAAACATGGCGTTAACCCAGATATGGCGCCGACTGACTCCAATTAGTTATTGTTTATTTGTCCTATAGACATGAGCATACGTAAAAGCATAGAGCCAGAGACAGCATGCCTGCTGACGATGCGGGAAGTGTCCCTCGGATTCCTCTTATTCCTTTTTTAGGCTCTGGTCTCTAAAAAGGAATGATGTTATGACTGAAATATGTTTCACTTGTTTGAATATTAGCGGCCAGCAAAGAATTTCTCCCGGGCCGTTTATTTATACCGGCCAATATTGGGTTGTGGATCATGCATATCCATCCTCACTTCTTGGTTGGCTGGTCATTTTACCGAAACGCCATATTACCGCAATGCATGAGATTACGTTCAAAGAATTTCAGGAATTAGCTGAAATCGAATACAAACTTGTACAAGTCATCCACAAAGATCCAACAATTGAAAAAAAATATTTTATGTGTTTTGCGGAAGGTGAAGGTTTTCACCATGTTCATTTTCATATGGTTCCCAAACCTTATAACTTACCGCATGAACTAATCGGCCCGCGAGTTTTTGCGTTTTTAAATACTGAATTTCAGCCCGCAATAGCTGCGCCGGAGATCATAAAATTTTGTGAAGCATATACAAAAACATTTCAGCAGATTGATTTATAATCTTTAAAAAAACGCCGCCGAATCAGCGCATTGTTGCATTGCGCCATATCTTACCCATGCGGCTGCATATGAAATACCACATTGCCGCCGGCGAATATCGTATCGGTAATGGTAAAAAGCTGCTCCAGCCGATGCCGCTGTTCCGGCAGACGCCGCGTTTTAAAAATATTTATTGCGGCAGTTCCACCGGGAACCAGGTGTTTAGCAACATCACGCAAAAAATCTGTGCTGAGTGTTCGGTGCGCCATAACACCGCCGGTATACATATCGATACAAATATAATCAAACGCGGTATCGCAGGTTTTAATCCACTCGAAGGCGTCGGCGACAACAACAGTAACATTCAGCTGGCGCCGCAAGCCAAACTCGTCCAGGGCCAGCTGCGCCACTCGGGGATCTATTTCTACGGCGGTAATAGCAATGGGGCCGCAAGCTTCAATCAGCAAATGCGTAACGGCTCCGGCTCCGGCGCCTAAAATCAGCGCTTTCCACGGTTTGCGCCGTGGCGGAAGCAAAGCGTGCCAAACATCACCGGCGCGCAAATCTTCAACGGCAACCGACTGCACATAGCCGTCGGCGACTAAGGCGCGCCGCCCGTCGCTTTCGGTAACAATTAAGGTTGGTAATCGCTGTGAATCCGGCATAGAAACAATACAATCTCCATTTCAGCGCAAATTGCCGCTATTTCAGTCCCAACAGCGCACTGGTTTCGCGAATGGCGCGCTGCGCCGCAATTGCGTCATCTTCAGAAAGATCGCCGCGCAGCAGCTCTTCAGTAAACATTTGCAGCAAAGCTACCGCTTCCGGAGTATTCAAATCTTCCTCCAGCGCGTCCATAAACTGTTGCCGGTACACCGGTGTTTTATCGGTATATTTTAAATGATTTATTGGCGGGCGCCCGTTTACCGCGCGATCAATCGCATGAGCAATGCGCTGAGAGTCATCCATTTCATCATAGAAAAATTCCCATGGTTCGCGGTAATGGTGACGCGCAAGCTCTACACGCACAGCATTGGGAGTATAGCGTTCCAGCAATTTACCGACAATTACCAAATTGCCAAGAGACTTGCTCATTTTTTGGCCGTCGAGCGCAACCATGCCAATATGCATCCAAAACCGCACATACGGCCGTTGCCCGGTGGCGTTTTCAGTTTGGGCAATTTCACTGCTGTGGTGCGGAAAAATTAAATCACTGCCACCGCCATGAATATCAATCTGCGGGCCAAGATATTTCGTTGCCATCGCCGAGCATTCAATATGCCAGCCGGGCCGACCTTTGCCCCACGGGCTATCCCATTCTGCAGGGTCGCCTTCGCTTCTGCCGCGCCATAACAAAAAGTCTAATGGGTCGCGTTTACGCGCATCGCCGCCGTTATTGCCATTTTCATTGGCGGTATTCAACAAATTTTCATACCCGTTTAATCCCGCCGCAGAAGCAAGCGCCGCATAATTTGGGTCACTTTTAACCGAAAAATAAATCCAGCCGTCATTGATATAGGCGTTGCCGTTCTGCAGCAATTTGGCAATTAAATCAAACATTGCCGGAAGCTCTTCCGAAGCGCGCACAAAATGATCGGGCATAGTAACTTGAATAGATTGCATTTCGCGCACAAAGCGATCAGTTTCCTGCTGAGCAAGTTCTTCCCAGGAAATATTACCAAGCTGCTCTGCCTTGGCAAAAAGCGGATCGTCAATATCTGTAACATTTTCAACGAAAGTAACTTTCCAACCTTTGCTGCGCATCAGGCGGATAAGAATATCGAAGCTTGCAAAGGTAAAAGCGTGGCCTAAATGAGCAGTGTCATATGGAGTGACACCACACACATACAATTTTACTTCATTGCCGCGAACCGGCTCAAAAAGCTCTACATTCTGGGTCATTGTATCAAAAAGTCGCATATAAAAGCAGATCTCCTCAGTGATAGCCGAAATATGCCGCCTATATAGCGGGTTCGGGCAAGCGGAATAATGCAGCTGCGTTTGCCGTAGTAATAGCGGCGATTTCTTCAAGGGATATGCCGCGCAGTTCGGCAATTTTTTGAGCAGTGCGCAGCACTTTAGCCGGCTCATTTCTATCTCTGCGCATTGGGTGCGGCGAAAGATACGGCGCGTCGGTTTCAATTAGCAGACGATCTGCCGGAACCCAAGCGGCAACATCAGCAAGGGTTGTATTTGCTGGGTAGGTTACAGGGCCGGCAATAGATATATATAAGCCAAGCGCTAAGGCTTCCTCGGCCATTGCTTTATCCCCAATAAAGCAGTGCATCACCCCGCGAACGGAGCCATATGGCTGTAAAATATCCATAATTTGCCGATGCGCTTCGCGGCTGTGGATAATAATCGGCGTTGCCAATTCTTTGGCAAGTGCAACTTGCGCCGTAAATGCCCGAATTTGATCATCCGCCGGGCTAAAATTGCGATAAAAATCCAGCCCAATTTCCCCGATTGCCACCACTTGGGTGTTTTGCGCCAAACGGCGCAGTTCACTGATGGATGCATCAGAAAATCCGGATGTATCATGCGGGTGCACACCGGCAGCGGCAAAAATATGTTCGGGATGCTGCTGCGCCAGTTCTATCGCCGCCACACTGGTGGGGATATCGGTTCCCGGGCAGATCATGCGCGAGACATCGTGTTTTAATGCGTTAGCTATAACTTCTGCGCGGTCTTTATCGAACTGGGGCATTTGAATATGTGTATGCGTATCAGTGATGATCACTGCTTGTATATTTCCCTTATAGTTTTTGTTAATGAAATGAAAATATTCGCCGATACTGTATTTATTATAACGCCAAGCGCTGGTATTTAAGCAAATGCTCTTAGATGACGCCTATAAACACCAAAGATGTGATACAATAGCAGAGATCCATTTTTCGGCATCGATACTTGGGGCTTTTGCTTCCGGGCCTGCGCAGTATCTTACAAAGCAGACCCTTCTCTAATAATACACCGCTTAACTTGAAGTGGTTGGGTGTTCGAGCGCCCTATGCGTTTCCTCTGTTTTATTTCAAGCAAAGGTTTCCGATTCTGTTTCCGATTTTATTTATCTCTATATTAAGGGAGCGCGCCAATGGGCCGTATGAACTTTAGGGGCAATCCGGGCATGTATGGTGATGTTGCTACGAATCCCCTGCAAAAGGCGCAAATAGCGTTAAGCAATAATCAGCCGATGGTGGCGGAAGATATTTGCCGTAAACGCCTTGAAAAAAAACCAAATGAAGTAATGACAAGAATTTTGCTCGCTCAAGCTCTTGTTCAGCTTACACGAGCTAAAGAAGCTATTCAGGAACTTGAAATTGTTTTGAAGGATCAGCCAAATAATGTTGAAGCGCTGCTTATTCTTTCTAACGCATTATTGGCAACCAACCAAATGAATCCGCCAAAAGAAGCTGTAGATGTAGCGCGCCGCGCAGTGCAATTGCAGCCCAAAGCTGCGCGAACTCATTTACAGTTGGCGGAAGCGCTAGTAACCCGAAAAGATTCCAATGGCGCGCTAGTGGAGACCGAGGAAGCAATAAAGCTCGACCCGCGTTTGGCGCCGGCGTATATGATTCAAAGTATTATTTATCTGGAAAAGAAAAATTGGGAAGAATGTGTTAAAGCGGCGCAATCTGCAGTGCGGTTAGATAAAACTTTGGGAGCCGCTTATTATATTGGCGCACAAGCAATGGCCGAACTGAAGCGCGGCGATGAAGCGCTGGATTATTTACAGCAAGCAGAACGCTACCCTTCCATGGTTTCGCCGGGGCAACTTATTGCAGTAAAAAGCATGGTGTTCCGCAAACAGCGCAAATATCGCGAAGCATACACTATTTACCTTAATCAGATAAAAGAACGTTCCGCGAAAAAAAATCCATTTGCGCCCGCATTGGCTGCGCTGAATTTTGCTCTCAGCTTCTTTGGGCAAAACGGCCCATATGTGCTGGTAGGCGTAATTGGTGTGCTGCTGCTGCTCATACTCTTTGGTGTGAGTAAAATTCCGGTTGTCGGCGGCGGATTAAATGACGCAATTTTAATTGGGATTGTTGCGGTGCTTGGCTGGAACGCAATAAAACTTGCTTCCGGGCAAACAGCCATCAGCCGAATATCACAGCCACGCACTGCTGCATTTGCCGCGGGAGCGTTTGCGGCGACAACGGCGGCGGTATTTGGTGTTGCTTGGCTTATTGCAAAATTCACCACACCAGCGCATCACCCAATTATTTGGTTCAGCGCACCATCATTTGGCGTTGCGATTGTTTTAGCGCTGAGCGTTGGTTTTACTGTGCTGAATTATGCATAACATATGCAAGGGGATTGCGAAAATTGACTTTTTATTCATTTAAGGGTGTTTGGCCCGTTATTGAAGAAGATGTTTTTATTGCGCCGGGCGCAGTTATTATTGGCGCGGCGCATATTAAACGCGGCGCCAGCATTTGGTATAACGTTGTTGTCCGCGCGGATACCGAACCAATAATTATCGGTGAACGCACGAATATTCAAGATAACTCTGTCATTCATGTAGATCCTGGTGCGCCGTGCGTCATAGGCAATGACTGCACAGTAGGGCACAGCGCCATTGTGCACGGGGCAACTGTGGGAAATCATGTATTAATTGCTATGCACGCCACCGTTTTATCTCACTCTATTATTGAAGATGAGTGCTTGATTGCCGCCAATTCTTTAATAGCGGAACATAAACATATTCCGGCAAAATCGCTGGTAATGGGTGTGCCGGGCAAAATAACCCGCCAATTAACTGAAGAGGAATTGAAGCGAGTTTACTTAAACGCCGCCGGTTATGAGCGGCTGAGCAAAGAACATCAAGAATCTTTGTTTGCCGCTAAAACCGTGGTAGAAGACCTGATTGCCGGAAAAGAATGACCGCTGAGCAATCACTCTAACACATCACGACGGTAAGTCAGGTATGTTGCAGCTATCAGGCTTACCGCCGTATAAATGACAATAACCGTAAGAGTATTTGTCAAATCAACATGAATCAGCGGGCTAATACCTGCCGTTGCCGGAGACGCCGGGAATGTAGTGCTGGTAAATGTTAACGTTGGCGCCAGTTCTTTCGGCAGATAATTTAAGTTTGGTCCCAGAAAATACGCCGAAATATTCAAAAGCGTGGTGTTATTGAATAATTGGCTGATTAAAGGAAGCAAGATTACAATAAAATTATCCGCGGGAAAGAATCCTAACCCTAATGATTGTCCAAATGTTAACGAACGGCCAAGCACGGTAAAAAACGCTGTGATCGCGATTGTTGCCACTGTATTAATAACCAAAGACAGCCAATAATACACTATAGCTCCCCAAAAATCTGCATTCAGCGAGGAAAACAATACTGTGGAGTGCGTTTGCAGGGATGTCATTACCATACCCCACACCGTATCAAACGCAATAAATATCGCCAAAGCGCCTATCGCCAGCGCAAAAATTGCCAGCATTTTAGCCCAGAATAAAACTACTTTGTTCACACCACGCGCTAAAATAATGCGAATGGTCCCCTGCTGAAAATCTAACCCAATAATCCTTGCGGTAAGTGTTATAAAAAACAATCCGCTGAAAATTCGCAGTAATGCGTAGGATATTGTCAGTGAAGTATAAAAATAGTGTGTAGGATTTGCGGTAAACAACGTGTTAACGTTGGGTCTGGCTAAAAACGCGATCCATAAAAGCCCTGAAATAAGCGCAACGCCAAAAAATAATATCACATGTGTTCGCTGCCGCAAAGCCTTAAAAATTTCCCCGGATGTTACTCCAAAAAATGAATAAGACTCCGATTGAGAGTTTGCATATGCGTTTGTAGGCATTTGGCCGCGCATAGCGGTGTTATTTGCGCTCATAATTTATTTGCCTGCCTTTACTGAATCATTTGTTAGCCGTAAAAATACTTCTTCTAAATTTTCTTCTTGCTGGGTAACCATATCGGGAACTATACCAGCCGAAACCATAAACGCAATCAGTTCTTTACCTCGGTTTTGCGGCGCTTGAGTTATTATACGGTTTTGTTCATCTAAAAGCGCGTCAGCGCCCCAAGGTTGTTTGCGAATTGAAAGGAGCGCTGCGGGCGCATTTTCAACAGTAACAATAAATTTGCCGCTGCCTTTGGTCAATGATTCAACAGTGGCGTCGATAATCAATTTTCCATGATTGATAATGCTTACCCGGCTGCATATCTGCTGAACTTCTGTTAGCACATGGCTGGAAAGAAACACGGTTTTCCCTTCCGCCGATAACTGCCGCAATAAATCACGCATCTCAACAATTCCGGCAGGATCCAGCCCATTGGCCGGCTCATCCAAAACCAGCAAATCCGGGTTATTCAGTAGCGCTATAGCCACACCCAGCCGCTGCTTCATACCAAGTGAATACGTTTGCACGCGATCTTTCGCGCGCGATTGCAAATCTACAATAGCTAATATTTCATCAATCCGCTTCTCGGAGATGTTGCCTAAGATATGCCCAAAAGCGCGCAAATTATCGCGGCCGGATAAATATGTATGCAGCGCCGGCGACTCTATTAAGGCGCCAACCTTGGCCAATACGGTGCTTTTCTGCTGAAGCATTGGTTTGCCAAATAATTCCACTGCGCCGCCGGTTGGTGTTATCAACCCCAATATCATGCGGATGGTGGTTGTTTTTCCGGCTCCATTTGGCCCCAAAAAACCAAAAATTTCTCCTTGACGCACGGAGATATTCAGATGATCTACCGCGATAAGCGAGCCATATGTTTTACTTAAATTTTTTAACTCCAACGCCAAAGCGCTGTTTGACTGTGGTGGCGCCGCAAAATGAGTTTGCGAAACTGCGCTATTCATATGTCATTCCTCTCTTTGCCGGAAAATCTGTGCGCACACAGAAACATATTTGCCTGAACCTTGCCGGCTATATTAACTATAGCAAAGAGAAATGAAACCACTATGAAATAAAAATGAAAGTTTTATGAAATGTAAAGACGCAAATAGACTGATTCCAGTTCCACAGAGCAAAAGCTTGTTGGTGGCCAGGCAACAGCAAGAGCCAGGGATTCGTAAGGGGCGACAGCCCATTGCGCGGGGTTTGGGGCGCCTCCCAAAATCATCTTTTTATTTTATTTTTCCAAAGCAGTATTGTTTGCCAAGTAGCAAGGGCGACCGCAAGGGTCGCCCCTACCGGATTGCATTGCCTCATGTGTACCGCGCGATGATTATATTAAAACAAGTGTCATATGGCGGCGCTGGTGCTACGGTGCGGCGTAGGTGGCCGGGCCGCGCTTGTGTACCGTGCAGTGTAGATAGCCGAGTGGCGCTTGTGCTCCGGCGCGGTGTAGATAGCAGGGTGGCGCATGTGTACCGCGCGGTGTAGTTTGCCGGGTGGCGTAGGTTGCCGAGTGGCGCTTCCGCTTCGGCGCGCCGTAGGTGGCCGGGTGGCGCTATATATGTATTATCAACAAAACATCGCTATTTTTATACACCTTCACGGATTACAAATAACATCTTTGGAATAATCACTATTAGTTGAATTATAATTAGTATACTCCATCCCTTTTGTTGTTGGTCTCTTTAAATTGTGCTCTTCAAAATAAATACCATAAAGGTCTAAATAGTTGCTATATCCTGTCCAACAATCTAAATGAATATAGGTAAAATAATAGCTTTGAGATTTTGAGAAATTTGGAACAAGCCAATAAACTCCCTGCCAGTGTGTGTCATCTTGATATGTTATTGTAAAATAAATATCTGCAAATAACACATATCCTGCTCCTGTTCCTCCATGATGATAGATATGTATCTTTTGAATTTGTATCGATTGTACCTTTCGTGTATTCGCGCATTGTACGGTTTGCCCTATACTCGGAACTCGCACTTGTTCCAAAATATCAGTAGCGTCGGAAGATGTTGGCTGCGCACAGGGTATTGTTCCATATACCATGGTATAATCGTGGAAATATTGTAGCAATGTGTCTTCAGGTCGGCTATTCAGCAAACCCGGTCCCGGTGGCCCCTGTTGCGGTGTATAGGTATATCCGCCATTGAATAGTCCCCACGCAGGGTTAGGAATATTATGATCTGTATTTTGCTGCACATAATAGACTATAGACATCACATTCTCAGATCGCGCCAAAAATGACCAACTGAGAAGGTGAATTGGCTTTTCTGTATCCCTTTGCAATCTTTCTCTTGGTGCGGTTTTTATTTGTGACCTCTATAGTGATCCACAGGCTGCTACCCATATCACAAGAATTGTTATCCCTATCATGCAACCAATTCGTACATAATTCTTTGATTTGCTCATCGGCTTTTTCATGATTCCTCTCTCCTCCACATATTACAAAGTTGCTGCTACCATATTTTGTAACGACTGATCTGGATTCGTTTCCAATTGCACATGCGCACCATATATCGGATCGCCTGGTGTCCAGCCCACATACGTTTGCCATGCGCCTGACAGTGGCCCACTATTCATATCTTGCCCATTATATGCATAGACTCCCTGGATTCCATTGGCTTGTATAAATTCCGATGCGGCTCCTGCGTCAAAATTTGGACTGCCTTGCTGCCATATCATTTTTGCTGCTTCATATGTTAATCCAAGCCCTAATCCCACGATCATACCACCAACCGGATCGCCTGTTGCCATGCCAATACTCAATCCAGCAGCAGCTCCCATCATGGGAGCCATATATCCAAACGCTGGCGCATCCAGCAATACAAAGTTGTTCACATGCGCGTCATTGGTTGGTGTTGATTCTTCATTGGCAAAATACCGCAATATGGCAGACGCTCCATTGCTATGCCCTACCAACCCCACTGTGCCGACATATCCTTCTCCATGCAAATCATGCAGCGTTGCTTGTATCTGCGCTGCTCCTTGCGGAGAATCTGGCGCTTCCATAAAAATAAACCCTACATCACCGTTATATTTTGTATTATAAAAACTTTCCCATGCTAGCCAAATTTTTTTCTGTGTAGCAAATGAATCTTCGGTTTTGTTAAGGTTAGGCGTGTTATCCGCATTTAATACATTTGGCCCATCAATAAAGATTACACAATGGGCATAGCCGCTGCAAGTATCAGCGGTTGTTCCAAAATTACTAACTGTTGGCGCACTATTTCCAGTAGTATCTTTATTAGAATTATACGGGTCATGACCACGGTGACAAATACCATCCGCCCCAGCACAATGCCCGCTGGGGTCGGTGAGCGTTTCGGGATTGCCGCCCACATAGGCGTAGCGATTCGGCCCCTGCGCCGTGTCTGCGCTGATAAATTGCCCGATGCTTCCATCATAATACCGCGCATGTTGGAAGAAACTTGTACCGCTTGCTTTACAACATCAATTGCTTCTTCAATGCTCATATTCCCTTGCACATATTGTTCAGCTACTTCAAAAAGAGAGGATGTGGTTCCATCCCTTCCAGACGAACTTGAGCAAGTCCTTGAACTACGGCTTGCTGCCGTTTTTGAATCTCTGTCATAGGTTCTGTTTTCTGCATGATATCTCTCTTTTCTCCTTTTTAAGTATACCATAATTTGTTCTATTTTTCCATTTTTTGCTTAGCCGTTAACCCGTCAATATATCTTTAAATCTCATTTGGCGCAACTATGGCAACTTCATTGCATATGTTTTGCATGATAGTATCTCATTGTCTATATGAATTATCGCGCCGCTATGGTGGAATAGAAAATATTCCACCATGTGCATTTATCCTGCGCTGCTGTGTTTCGCCGGAGGAGGAAACGCTAACTCAAAGTTCGTTAATATGGATGTCAGCGGCTCTTCCAAGTAACCAATCGCACTGCTGCGCAGGTCATCCGGAACACCATAATACGCCTCGGCAATGCTGCCTGCAATAGCAGCCAAGGTGTCGCTGTCCCCTCCGATAGAGATGGCGTTGCGAATGGTGTCTTCAAAAGAATCTGCCTCTAAAAACGCTACAATAGCCTGTGGAACAGTGTTTTGGCAAGTTTCGCTGAACCTATAGGTTTCGCGGATACCATTCAAAGTGAAATTGATAGGATAATAATGCTTGCGAATATACCTTTGAATTTCGGATTTATCGACACCTGTGCGCGCCAAGTAAACACATATCGCGGTAGATTCAGCGCCTTTCAAGCCTTCTGAATGATTATGCGAAATAGCAGTAACAGCATTGGCTAAAAATTTCACTTCTTCCAAATCACGCGCTGCGTACCCGCAAGCAGAAACACGCATAGCCGCGCCGTTGCCATAGCTGTTATACGGCTGTGGGTTTCTGGTAAATAACCATTGAAAAAACATTCCGCCATAGCCGCAATCGGGATATTCGCGCCCCAAATCTTGAATATTTTTTATTGCCGCCGCGCTCAAAGATTCATAATTTCCATCGCATTCCAAAATAGCCTGCGCAATGGCTAAGCTCATAACACTATCGTCAGTAAAAATATTTTTAGCGGTAAATAATTCAAATTGCTTGGTTTTTATGTTGTTTCGTTCAAAGCGAGAGCCAACAATATCTCCAACTATAGCTCCGATCATATTCGTTCCTTTTCAAGTGACACATTCACAAACATATCACTGTTCATGTTGTTTCATTTTAGGCAGAAAAATAGTAAACCGAGATCCTACACCAAATTGGCTTTCAGCTTGAATGCTGCCGTTTTGCGCAAGGATCATTGCTTTTGCAATTGCCAGCCCCAGACCTGTTGCATTGTCGGTTCGAGTGCGGGCATGCTTTGCGCGGTAAAATCTATCAAATATATGCGGCAAATCTTTATCCGAGATACCAACGCCATTATCGGCAACAACAATAACGGCAGCGTCATCTTGTTCAGAAACCGATAAAGTTATTTTACCATTTTGGCGTGAATATTTCATTGCGTTATCTATCAAACCCACAATAACTTGTGTAATCCTGGAGCGGTCCGCAAATAATTTAACCGGAATCGTTTCAACTGTTAAAGTCACCACGTGTTCCGCAGCTAATGGCTGCATAACATCGGCAATATCCAAAATTAATTCATCCGCTGCAATCATTTCCAGCTCCAGTTTTAATTTATAATCATCGGATTGCGCTAAAAGCAGCAAATCTTGTATCAGCGCGCTCATGCGTATCGATTCAGCGTGCACATTGCGGATAATTTCCCTGCTTTCTTCGATAGTTGGGGATCCAATAATCGATTCATCAGTCATAGCGCGAATGATGGATACCGGAGTACGCAACTCATGCGAGGCGTCTGCAGAAAATTGTTTTTGCAATTGAAAATTAGCGTTGATGCTATCCAGCATTTCATTAAACGTAACAGCAAGTTCATAAACCTCATCTTTTGCCTTTGGCTCAGGAACCCGTTGGGAAAGATCCCCATTTTTTATAGCTCGCGCCAAATGAATCATTCTGCGGATTGGGTGAAAAGCTCTATCTACAAAAATATATCCCAGCAAAATACCTGCGGCAATGCTTAACCCGATTAACCCAAGTGAAATAAGAATCGTTTGCCGGGCAAAGTTATTCATAGGCAGCGCAACCAGCAATACGCCATAGTGTTTTTTGTTGAATATAAGAGGGATACTGTGCAAATCTGCCATATCAGAAGGACCGGCAGAAAGGATGCGGACTGCCCCATCCCATTCTATGCCATTTTGCGCATAATCTACTGCGGAAAATGGGATATTTAAATGCGAGAAATTAGCTGTTTGATATAAAATTTTCTGTGAGGTATCGATAACTCTAAAATAAAGCGCCGGATTGTTTGCCGCAACATGCGTTAACCCTCCCAATTGAAGCGTACTGCCCGAAACTGAGAGCTGCGCTTGCAATTGTTGAATAGGGCCGGCCAATTGCGCATTAGATTGCAAATAAACGGAATGCTCAATATTATGCGAAATCGCGCCAAACGTAACGCCGCTCAGCAGAAAAAACAACAGGGTAAATACAACTGAATAAAATATGAGCAGCTGCCGGCGAATGCTAACCGGCGCAATAAACCGCGCTGCTTTTTGCGCATAAGACGCTGCATATTTCATACCGCAGATTCTTTCATTTTAACACTTCCTGATAACGGCTCCCTGTTTCCAGGGGATCTGTTCAGCATCGGAGTATGCTTTCACATGCCCCTGCCTTATGGTCTTTAATATTTTCATCAGGATGAAGACCAACAGAGCAAAGTACATAGAGTGCCCCATAGTGCCTGTTGTTGAACAAACACTGCACGGCATCTCGGGTGGTGGAGGTGGGGAAACAAGCAACACAATGCATCGTGTGGTGTTCGTTTCGAGGCCACCTTGGCGCCTACACCGCTCCGAAGCACAAACGCCGACACATATCGTTTGTTTTAGAGCATACGCCGCGCGGTTACACCTATGGCCATGCAATCCGGTAGGGGCGCCCCTTGCGGTCGTCCTTGCTGCTCGGCTGCCAATATTTCCCTTCGGAAAAATAAAAAAGAGATTTTGGGGACACCCCAAACCCCCGCGCAAGGGGCTACCGCCTCTTACGAATCCATGATTACGCTGATATATCTTATCCCTCTTTAATAATTAAAGATCATCAGGCATGGGGTCGCTGACCTGATAGCCAACACCGCGAACGGTATGAATAACATCCGGTTCACCGTTTTCAGTTAATTTACGGCGCAGAGTTTTTACATACACATCCACAACATTGGAAAAAATATCCGCTTCAAAATTCCATACATGTTCGATGATAAGTGTACGGCTAAGCGCTTGCTTTGGATGGCGCAAAAAATACTCTAACAGCGCAAACTCTTTGCTGCTGAGCTGAATCAGCCGATTGCCACGCTTTACTTCGCGTGTTACAGTATCCATTTTAATATCGGCAAATTGCAAAATCGCAGATTTAGTTGGGCCATTGCGCCGCAATAAGGCGCGCAGCCGCGCTTCCAATTCGCGAAAGTCGAAAGGTTTTTCCATATAGTCATCGGCGCCGCTATCTAACCCTTCAATGCGATGTTCAATGCCGCCGCGCGCAGTTAACAGCAATGCCGGAGTAGTGATATGGGCAGAGCGCATTTTGCGGCAAATTTCCAGCCCATTTATTTCCGGCAGCAGAATATCCAGCACCATCACATCATACTGTACGCTGAAAATCATTTGCAGCGCCGCATCGCCGCTGGCGCACAGATCTACAGCATAGCCTTGCGCTGTTAGCCCTTTTTGTATCAGCGGGCCAAGTTTTGGGTCATCTTCAGCAATTAAAACTCGCACAGGCAATATCTCCGGATGTTCCTAATTAATCTGCAAGCAATGTTGCAATAACCACATCTAAGCCAACAGCGTGCGAAGCTTTCACTAACACCACATCACCCGGGCGCAAAGCATCGCGCAGCGCTTCAGCGGCGTTTTGCGGATTTTCTTCAGTATAAACTTCGCAGCCCAAAATACTCCGCGCGCCTTCCGCAAAATTATCTCGCTCATTGCCGGTCAGCCACAATTTGCCGCACACCTGCGCCGCAATCTTGCCGAGCTGCACATGCTCTTCTGCGCTGCGCGGTCCAAGTTCCCGCATATCACCCAGCAGCGCCAAGCGTCTTCCGCCTTCGGGCAGCGGCCATTCCTCCAGCAGCTTCAGCGCGGCGCGCATGCTTTCCGGAGAAGCGTTATAGGTGTCGTCGATAATCTGTGATGCGTTTACGCCCTGGCGCAAGCGAATACGCTGCGGAACTTCGGTTTCCGCCAGCAATTCCGCGGCTTCGCGCAAAGTCATACCATCATAAATACACACGCTCAGCGCGGCGAGCGCGGTAGTTACCAAATGCTTGCCGATAAGTTTTGTTTTTACTTGCTGCCTTTGATTTTGATAGATTGCAGTAAACGCCAAGCCATTTAATCCGTTGCCGGTAATATCAACTGCGCGCACTTCAGCGTCTTCATGCGAACCAAACAGCGCCGTATGGCATGGAGCATAGGGCAGCATGCCGCGAGTTAGTGGATCGTCACTGTTAATAAAGGCGACACCATCGGATGGCAGCGTTTCAATCATCCCGCGTTCCGTGGCAATCAGCTCATCCATACTGGGAAAATATTCCAAGTGTGTAGCGCTTACCGAGGTAACAATACCCCAGCGCTGACGCGCCAAATGCGCCAGCTGGGTAACTTCACCCGGGCGATCCATACCCATTTCCAGCACAACCCGCTTATGGTACGGCCGCAGACCAAGTAAAGTAAGGGCTACACCGCGTTGATCATTCCAATTTGCAGGAGTTTTCAATACTGTTTCAGCGCCGTAGCGATGCTGCAATGCAGCCGCAATAGTTTCTTTTGTTGTTGTTTTACCAACTCCACCACCCACACCAATCACCAGCGAATAAGATTTTTCGCGCTGCGCCATAGCCAACTGCACAAGCGCAGCGTCGGTATCCTTCACAATAATTGCGCCGCGGCCATCAGGCACTTCTATCGGCCATTCATGCGCAATAACATAACTCGCGCCGCGTTCATACGACTGCTGTATAAAATCATGCCCATTCCTGTTCCCGGTAAGCGCAACAAAAATATCACCCTGTTCTAAAATTCGGGTATCATTGCAAATGCGTTCGCCGATGCTCTCCGGAGATCCGACAGTAAACCGAAGCAGATTTTCCAGTGTAACAGCAGCTTCTCCCAAGCTTAGCTGCATGCCTGCCGGCGCTTGCCATGGTGGAGCAGAAGCAGGGAAATGGGTTTCATTTGCCATAAATAATATCAATCTTTCCAAGAAAATAGCGCGAGATGGATTTGGTTGTTTTCTTTTAGTTATATCATATTCCTGCTATACAGCGAAGAAGCGATGTAACTCTTCAAAAAGGCGCAGCAAGGAATGGCTTTCCAACGAGGCATAATCCGGTAAATCTTAAAGTTTGGGGAGAAAAATAAATGCAACAAAGAAAGCAGGAAATAATTCACTGCCTTCTCTGCTGCCTAACAGAAAAGAGATAAATTATTTATCTTTTTCCGCGGTTTTTTGATTAGCTACAATGGTAGCTTGGGCTGCCGAAAGCCGGGCTACCGGCACACGGAACGGCGAACAGCTAACATAATTCAGGCCGGTTGTTTCAAAGAACATAATTGAATCGGGATCACCGCCATGTTCTCCGCACACGCCTAATTCCAGATCGCTTTTAACGGCGCGGCCCTGTTTGCACGCTAAATCAACCAAATAGCCAACGCCTTCGCGATCGATTGATTGGAATGGGTTGGTTTTGAAGATTTTCACCGTTTCAGGTTTACCGTTGGCGTCTAAAACATTGCCGCCGTGGGCGTCTAATTTAGGCAAGCCATCTACATAGCGCAGCAAAAACTTACCTTCGGCGTCATCACGGCTGAAGCCAAACGTTGTTTGAGTCAGGTCATTGGTGCCAAAGCTGAAAAACTCCGCAACTTCGGCGATTTGGCCGGCGGTAATGGCAGCGCGCGGCAGCTCTATCATCGTGCCGAACTTATATTCAATTGTTTTACCGCTGCTGGCGACAACCGCATCTGCTGCGTTTTGCAACTGACGTTTTACTTCGGCAAGCTCATTGACATGGCCAACCAAAGGAATCATAATTTTGGGTTTGGCGTGAATGCCTTCCGCTTCAACCGCAATAGCTGCTTGCAGAATAGCATTCGTTTGCATCACATTAATTTCCGGGAAGGTTAAGCCCAACCGGCAGCCTCGCAGCCCAAGCATAGGATTCATTTCGCGCATATGCTCTACCGCGGCAAGCATATGTTTCTTTGCCGGCAATTCAGGATTATTCTTGTCGGTATCTTCCATACGGGTAATTTCAACAAGCAATTCCTCATATTTCGGTAAAAATTCATGCAGCGGCGGATCCAGCAGACGAATAACAACGGGGAACGCCTCGCCGGTTTTTGGATTGCGCATTGCCTTAAATAAACCAATAAAATCTTCCCGCTGGAACGGCAGCAACTCATCGAGAGCTTTTTGGCGCTCTTCAACAGTATCGGAAAGAATCATTTTCTGCACAATCGGCAATCTTGCGGGATCGAAGAACATATGCTCAGTGCGGCACAAGCCGATACCTTGCGCGCCAAAAAACGCAGCTTTTTCCGCGTCATGGGGATTATCGGCGTTCGCCCAAACCTGCATTCTGCGAATATCATCTGCCCACGACAGAATAACCTGCAAATCAGCTTGATCTTCGTAATTGGCGTCTTTTACGGAAATAATGCCTTTAAATACTTCACCGGTTGTTCCATCGATAGAAATATCATCATATTCCCGTAACACTTCACCGGTTGCAATAACGGTAAGTGTTTTGGCCTCTTCATCTACACGAATAGCCTCACACCCGGCAACGCACGGCAGACCAAAACCGCGGGCAACTACTGCAGCGTGGCTGGTTGCGCCGCCGCGCGCTGTTAAAATACCGGTGGAAGTAAGCATGCCATGCACGTCATCCGGTGATGTTTCCGGACGCACCAGCACTACTTTTTGGGTTTTGCCGACCTCAGCGGCGGTATCAGCGTCAAAAATAGCTTTACCATAAGATGCGCCTGGGGACGCATTCAAACCTTTAGCCAAATAGCGGCCATCCGTAACAGCCTGCTTTTTAGCGGCGGGATCAAACTGCGGCATCAGCAATTGGATAACATGGTTCGGCTCTACACGCATTACAGCTTCTTCTTTTGTGATCAAGCCTTCTTGCGCCATATCGACCGCAATTTTTACAGCGGCAGCTGCGGTGCGTTTGCCCGAACGGGTTTGCAGCATAAACAGCCGGCCTTTTTCAACAGTAAACTCAAGGTCTTGCATATCGCGATAATGTGTTTCCATGCGGCGAGCAATTTGCACAAATTGTTCGTACACTTGGGGCATTTCTTTTTTCAGGCTTTCGATTTTCAGCGGTGTACGAATACCCGCAACCACATCTTCGCCTTGCGCATTCGGCAGATATTCCGCATAAATTTCTTTATCGCCGATATTGGGGTCTCTTGTAAACGCAACCCCGGTGCCGGAATCCCAGCCCATATTGCCGAAAACCATCGATTGCACGTTTACGGCAGTTCCAAGATCGTGAGGGATTTTTTGCGCATTGCGATAAGCAATGGCGCGGTCATTATTCCACGAAGAAAATACCGCTTCGATAGCTTTTTGCAGCTGTTCCTGCGGTTCAGACGGGAAAACAACACCCGAAGCTTTTTGAGATATTTTCTTAAAGGTACCGACCAGTTCTTTAAGGGTATCAGCGGAAAGTTCGGCGTCGGTTTTCACATGTGCTTTTTCGCGTGCTTTATCCAATTGTTCCTCAAACAATTTTGGGTCAACATCCAGCACAATTTTAGAAAACATCTGTACAAAGCGCCGATATGCGTCATAGGCAAACCGTTCATCGCCGGACTGAGCAATTAACCCCTGAACGCTTTCATCATTCAAGCCAAGGTTCAGAACGGTATCCATCATACCCGGCATAGAAAACTTTGCGCCGGAACGAACAGAGACAAGAAGTGGATTTTCTTTATCTCCTAATTTTTTATTCATTTGTTCTTCAACAATATGCAATGCAGCCAGTGTTTGCTGCCACATGCCTTTGGGAAACGATTTGCCATCGCGATAATATTCATTGCAAGCTTCAGTGGTGATAGTGAAGCCCATAGGAACAGGAAGGCCGGCGTTAGTCATTTCTGCTACTCCCGAGCCTTTACCGCCCAGCAAATCACGCATTTTAGCGTTACCTTCCGTAAACAGATACACCCATTTGCGCGGTGATTTTTTTACGGCGTCTTCTAGACTGATTACAGCTTTTGCCACAGTCTTTTTCTCCTTTTACCAACCCGCAATCTATACAAGATTGCCTCAATTGGTACGAAAACCAGGCAGGATGCGATATCAGAATCGGCTGCGGCGCCCCATACGTCATTGTATCTGTTATCTGCCGCGTCCTCACAAGGTAGTGTAGCCAGAGACATAGTATCACGATTTGGGCAGTATGCGAAAGGGGTAAACCGCCCAAAAAGTATCAAATTTATCAAAATACTTCAAACCTGCCAAATTCACCGGCTTTATTGCCGGGACATCTGTCTTTCAAACGCACCCAAAACAAGTACTGTATAGTTCATTTTATTTTAAAGAAACGCCGCACGGCACACAAACCCGGGGATTCGTAAGGGGCGGTAGCCCCATGCGCGGGGCTTGGGGTGTCCCCAAAATTTATATTTTATACAATATCCCCAGAGCAATATTGGCTGCCGGTCAGTAAAGGCCACCGCAAGGGCGCGTCCCTACTGGCCTATGCCTCGCAGCAATCTGTGCGTTCTGTATATCTTGCCGATATTCTCTCAGTAGGTATCATTAAAATAAAAGTGGCTATTGATCCCTTTCAATCGTTTCAATTTCTGTATCAATCTTCCGGTTGTATGCCATAAGCAAACATTTCCGGCGCACCTATTTCATTTTACCGAAAAGACAAGCAATTGCTATGACACAAAAATCAGCGTTTACCGTAATGACTTATAATATTTTATTCGGCGGACAAAATCGTATTTCAAACATCGAAACTGTTATTCGGTCAGTCAATCCAGATATTTTGGGCGTACAAGAAGCAAATGATCCGCAACAGCTAGCCGGCCTTGCCGATCGTCTGGGAATGAATTATCAAATCGGACTTGTAAAGTCTGGGTTTCATTTGGCAATTTTAACTAAATTCCCCATAGTGTCATTCCAATTATTTGAAAACTCCATTTTCCAAAAGGGACTTATTGAAGCAGTTTTAGATATACCCGGTGAAGAACAATATTGGCATATCTATGTCGGCCATTTAACGGCAAACTTTTTCCAGGGATACGCCGCTGAAAAACATCGCGAACGCGAAGTAAAAGAATACATCGCTATAATGGGATCTGCGCGAAAACAAAAGCGGCCGCATCTGCTGCTGGGCGACTTTAATGCGCTGGCTCCGGGTGAAATGTTTCGCGTCAACAAATTAATACAGGCAGTGACACAATTTGACCAAGAACGTAAATTGGCAAATGAAAAAGCGCAGGGATTGCCGCATTTAAATTATATTATTCCCCCTGCGCTAAGACCTTTTGCGCCTCTGATTCGCGGCATAGCAAACACAAAACCTTTGGCGGCGGCAATGAATACAGCGGTTAACTCACTGATACCACGCAAAGCTTCGCGCGCACTGCTCGATACTGATTATATCGATTGCCTGGCCATGTATTACGGTCCGAAAGATGTGCCGCCAACCTGCCCGAATCCCCAGCCAGCCGGACGTATAGATTATATATGGGCGGATATTCGCGCCGCGCTTCGTGTAAAGCAGTGCAAAGTAATTAATTCGGATGATATACCGGAAGCGCGCACCGCGTCCGATCACCTTCCGGTTGTGGCGATATTAGCCGGTAAAGCGGCGGCAATAAAATACACGGAATTAGCCGATTCGGCAATTGAAAAGTCATTGGGCGTGGATACACCCACGCAAAGCGCGCATCCCTAAGCAAAATGGCGCCGCGCTATTTTGCATGCGCCGGAACGCGGGCCTCAACTTTGGGGGATTTTATCGCAGAATACTCCGGCATGGCGCTTTGCGCGGATTGCATTTCGGCGTTGCGTCGATGAGAGTAATTCAGCCATTCTGTGTACAGCCAAAGAAAATTCTGCAAATCTTCTCCCGACAAAATTGTTTTGCCGACAGATTGCGTTTGCCGCATGGCGCTCCATGTTTGACTGATAGTTTCACCCATTAAAAAGAATATTTCATCAGCTGAAGCAACTTTACGTTTCGCCATCGATCCGGTTAAACTT
This sequence comes from Chloroflexota bacterium, assembly GCA_021778805.1. Taxonomy (GTDB): domain Bacteria; phylum Chloroflexota; class Ktedonobacteria; order Ktedonobacterales; family JACDGC01; genus JAJYBV01. The sequence goes on from JAJYBV010000010.1 coordinate 34,234, forward strand.
AAGAAAAAACAAAGCTCACGCAGCGCTTTTTCTCGTTCTGCATAAGATATGTTTGCAGGTAACGCTCCAGAAACCGAACCGTTTTGGGCATAATCCGGCATACTGCGCTTAGAATAAGTCGAAAATCGAATAATATTGATAGATTCCTGCATTTGAGGATCGCGCAATCGTTGCGCTAACTGCAAAGCTGCAATAGTTTGCTGTGAGTACTTCACCCTCATTAATTCTCTCATTAAATATATAATTCCAGCAGCCGCCACGATAAAACCTATAATAAGAGTATTGCTAACAGCGGGATTCATGGTATAGACCTCTCTGTCGCGATAAAATGTTGGGCAATTTGCCATATCCACCTATATTATTTACTATCAATTCACCGATTGCTTGGGAAAAAAGCTCGGGATGCCCCACGCCCAATGCTTTGCGCGGCAGGTTTTACCCATTGCGCAACCCGTATTCAGATGCTAGCGAAAGCCCAAAAAATAGATAAAACGGGGAAATTTCGTCTTTAGTATATATTAAATATCGGTTTCGGTCAAAGGAATATGAATATTGGTGGTAACAAGCGCCGCCGCAATCCGAATTTCATCGTTGCGGCGGCTGGTTCTTGTGCATATTAAAGCAATGCTGCCCAGCAAATTATTCTGCTGCTTCGGCGTCTTCAAATTCATCGGCGTCTTCAACCGCCGAGCCTTTCATTTCACCGGGAGCCGCAATAGAGCGAATTTGCCGTTCGATATCCAATGTTAATTCCGGGTTATGTCGCAAATAATCCTTAGCGTTTTCGCGCCCCTGCCCTAGCCGGTTCTCTCCCATCGTAAACCATGCGCCGCTTTTCTTAACCAAACCCATGCTTAACCCAATATCCAGCAAATCGCCCTCGCGGGAAATACCTTCATTAAACATAATGTCAAATTCGGCGATGCGGAACGGCGCGGCAACTTTATTTTTTACCACCTTCACTTTCACTCTATTTCCAACAATATCCGTGCCCTGTTTAATAGAATCTGTCCGGCGAATATCAAGTCTAACAGATGAATAAAATTTCAGTGCGCGGCCGCCTGGTGTTGTTTCAGGATTACCAAACATAACCCCTACTTTTTCGCGCAATTGGTTTGTAAAAATTACCGCAGTTTGGGTGTTATTAATTGCGCCGGTCAATTTACGCAACGCCTGGCTCATTAACCGCGCCTGCAAGCCAACATGAGCGTCTCCCATTTCGCCTTCCAATTCTGCCCTGGGAACCAGCGCCGCAACCGAATCGATAACTATCACGTCTACCGCGCCGCTGCGAACCAGCATTTCGGCAATTTCCAGACCTTGTTCACCGGTATCCGGCTGAGAGATGTATAGATTATTGATAACCACACCGCACCGCTCTGCGTATGCGGGGTCTAAAGCGTGCTCTGCATCGATATATGCCGCCACACCGCCGGCTGCTTGCGCGTTAGCGATAACATGCTGGCAAACTGTCGTTTTGCCGCTGGATTCCGGTCCATAAATTTCAGTAATGCGCCCCTTGGGAATGCCGCCGACACCTAAAGCAATATCCAACGAGATTGACCCAGTGGGTATTACTCCTTTTTCAGCCATCATTTTGATATCGCCAAGTTTCATAATTGCGCCTTTACCATAGCGTCTTTCGATTTGCCCCATGGTAGTATCTAAAGCGCGTTCTTTTTCAGTTCCCGTGTCTTTTGCTGCTTTATCTGCTGGCATATTGTAAGTAGCTCCTTAAAAATCGATTACTCTGCTTTCAATAGGTATCATATAATATCTATCTGAAAATCATAACTGGTGATTTTCAGGCTATTGATGTACTCCGCACAAACTGACTTTTCAATAGCACAAATGGCGCCTTTCTTTCAGAACAATTGTACCACATTCAAATCAAAAGATCCACTCCACAGTATCTTAGTTACTACCCCACAAAAGAAGCAGGCTACCGCCCATTATGTATTCCCGGCTTCCTACACCTCGCGGTACACATGGGTAGAGGTGGGGACAAGCCACATGTTTCATCGTGTGGTGTTCGTTTTATAGCTGCCTGGCTACCTACACCGTGCGGTACACAAGCGCCGCAACATAATATTTGTTTTAAAATAACCACCTCGCAGTACACATTGAGGCCATGCAATCCGGTAGGGGCGACCCTTGCGGTCGCCCTTGCTGCCAAGCAATCAATACTGCTTTAGGAATATTGTTTAAAAATTTAAATTTTTTGGGAGGCACCCCAATCCCCGCGCAAGGGGCTGCCGACCTTACGTAACCCTGATTTTATAGCTGCGCGGCCACCAATATGTCCCTAAGAATATTTTTTTAATAAATATTTTTGTGGACAGACGGCGCAATATTGCTCTTGGCTTTACCCTCTGAGTAGTTACCCTATCTGATATAGTGGAAGTAGAATAATTTTTGTAACAGCCGCCAAAGCAGTTACGCTGTTGGCCGGTAAAATAATCCAAAGATATGGTAAAACTCATAGTTCCGGTTAATCAGTGAACGCAAGAAATACATAACATTGGCAAAACAGCAGCCAAACCATCCGGGAATACACATGTGCGATTGTATAATGTTGCAGCAAACGGATGGTTATTGATATTTCACAAAGAAAGAAGGACTCGCCAAATGGCGGGCAGGTATTGCCCCTCCACAATCCACAAGGAATGGGGGAGTCTTCATACCTGAATTGATGATGAAAAAGATTGCGATTTTAACATCGGGCGGAGATGCACCCGGCATGAATGCGGCAATTCGCTCTATAACACGCTGCGCAATAGAACAAGATTGGAGTGTGTATGGTGTTCACGGCGGCTATAATGGACTGATGAATGGAGCTTTTGCGCCTTTAACCGCCCGTTCGGTCGGTGGCATTATGCAGCGCGGCGGCACTATGCTGGGAAGCGTTCGTTCCAAAGAATTTATGACAGAAGATGGCCGAAAAAAAGCCGCGGAAACACTGCAAAATCAAAATATCACTGGCGTTGTTGTCATTGGTGGCAATGGGTCGCAAACCGGCGCCTATGCGCTTTCACAATTAGGCATACAGGTCGTTGGGGTTGCCTCTACCATTGATAACGATCTTACCGGCAGTGATATTACCATCGGTGTAGATACCGCAATGAATATTGGACTTGAAGCAATGGATCGCCTGAAAACCACTGCGTCTTCACACCATCGGGCATTTTTGCTTGAAGTGATGGGCCGCGGCTGCGGATATTTGGCGCTGATGATTGGCATAACCGGCGGCGCCGAAGTTGTAGTCATTCCGGAAATTGAATTAAACCCCGAAGAAGTAGCTCAGCAGCTTCGCGCCGCTTATGATCGCGGCAAAGAGCATGCGGTTGCGGTAGTGGCTGAAGGCGCAAAATATAACGCCGAAAAATTAATTGCATATTTTCGTGAACATGAGGTTCGTATTGGATTTGAACTGCGTTCCACTACCTTGGGACACGTACAGCGCGGTGGCGCGCCAACAGCGTTTGATCGGCTGTTGGGCACACGGCTTGGCGCCGGCGCAGTAGAAGCGCTTCAGCAAGGCAAAACAGGAGTTGTAGTTGGCTTGCAAGGCAATGTTGTTACGACCACCCCGCTTGAAGAAGTGGCCGGTAAAACCAAATCAATTGATCCGAAATTGTTCCAACTGGCGCATACTCTAAGCATATAGCGGTGTGTTGCAGATTTCACATGGTTTTTACCAATTTCTGTTAAAATAGTATAAATACACTAAACTATAGCAAGCAACCAAATAGCAATGGTAGAACAATAGCAGGATTTTTGCCGGCAATACCACGAAATTCGGAAAGCAATGTTGCCAAATTCCGCAAGATACGGTATAGTGTATGATAGATATCTAACAATTGGGGGTTATCTGCGTTTTATGCATCCGTTTTTTTTAAGTTTTGTATTCGATTGGGTTGTAGGCGGCTCATCATTTCTCGCCTCTACGGTAGAATTTGTTGAAGCGTTTACTATTGTACTTGTCGTGGGAATAACCATTAATTGGCGCAGCTCAATATTTGGCGCGATCTTGGCGTCCTTGGCGCTGGCCGTATTGGTGGCAATTTTTGGCGTATCGCTGGTGCGCTTTGTGCCGCTTTCCATTTTACGCTTAGTAGTAGGCTTTATCCTAGTGCTTTTCGGCATGAAGTGGCTGAAAAAAGCTACTTTACGCTATAGCGGCAGAAAAGCGCTGCACGATGAAGAAGCCATATATGAAGAGGAAATGGCTCAGCTGAAAGCCAAAGGCGAAGTTATTCCTCAAAAATTAAACCCGTTTGGTGTGGTCACATCCTTTAAAAGTGTGCTGCTGGAAGGGTTGGAAGTGGCATTTATTGTTATCACCTTTGGATCTACCGGCAGCAGTGTAGCCTCCGCTGGATCCAGCGCATTAGTATCTGCTATAATCGGCGCGGCAGCTGCACTGGTGATGGTGGGCGGTTTAGGCGCCGCAATCCGTGCGCCGTTAACCAAAGTTCCCGAAAATACCCTGAAATATGTGGTTGGCGTTATGCTGGCGTCCTTTGGCACATTCTGGGGCGGCGAAGGTTTGGGTATAGTTTGGCCAGGCAGCGACGCAATTCTATTTGGGCTGATTTTATTTTATCTTTTAGTAACGGTGCTGTTGATTCAAATTTTGCGGCCCGCTTCAGCAAAAACAGCGCAAACTGCAGCGTAATGAAAGGTGAATAATCTATGCAACAAGTTTTTGGTGTAATAAAAGCTATATACAACTTTTTTGTTGGTGATATGGTTATTTTAATCGGCGCATTTGCTGTGTTTATCATCGCCGCAGGTTTGCTGAAAATTGAACCAAACTCTACCATATCGGGGGTAATTGGCGCATTTGTAGCCGTAGGTATGGCTGCTGCGCTCGGCTTCTCGCTGTACAGAGAAATACAGCCGCACAAATAAATTATCTGTGCCTCACAGGCAATTAAAACATTTGGTTTCTCATTTATATGAGTTTGATGAGCGGAACTTTCTTTTAAATACCGTGCGCTGCAACAATAGGTTTTGCCGCATTTGTTGAATACGCACACTGCAAAGCAGATCTCCTTCTTTGTATGGAATGAGATCTGTTTATTGTATTTATAGGTAAAAAAGGCCGAATATCTTGCAAGACAGATACTTTTACTATTGCCAAAATAGCGCTCATTTTGTTTTGATACTACTCATATACGTACTTTTAAGTTTAAAGAACACAGGATTTTTTCAATGCGATTAGAATACAAATGGCAGGCAACACTTATCGTTGCCATGGGCCTCTTTATGGCAGTGCTGGATAATACAGTAGTGAACGTTGCGCTGCCCAGTATCGATAACTTTTTTCATGTAGCAAATTATAACGATGTTGTATGGGTTGCTACGGCGTATTTTCTTGCGCAAGCCGCGGTTATACCAGCGGTAGGCAATTTAAGTGATATATTTGGATCTAAAATTGTCTTTCTCATAGGTCTTGCTTGCTTTACGCTTGGCTCAGGCTTATGCGTTATTGCCCCTAATTTAGGGTTTCTCATAGCATTCAGGGTGTTTCAAGGATTAGGCGGCGGGGCGCTGCTGCCAATTGTATACGCAATTGCCTTCAAGCAATTTCCACCCTATCAGAGGGGAATGGTATCTGCAACTATCGGTGTTCCGGTATTGCTGGCGCCGGCATTTGGCCCAACAATTGGCGGTTATTTAACATCATACTTTGATTGGCGCGCTATTTTTATGGTGAATTTGCCAATCGGTGTATTAGTGTTTTTATTGGGATCCTTCATATTAAAAGGGCGCGCCGCAGAACAGCAATCTGAATTACAGCAGAAGCCGGCAAATCAAGTTAAAAAACCATTCGACTTTTTGGGGCTTTTCTTGGCTATGTCTGGCGTAACTTCGCTTGTATACGGCATTTCACTCGCCTCGATAAATGGTTGGGCTGATGAAACTGTCAGAATCTCCATGATAACCGGAGCAGGAATTCTGGTTGTTTTCATTCTGGTAGAATTGTTTGTCGCAAAAGATCCGGTTATGGATTTAAGATTGTTCCGACATTATTCCTTTAGTATTGGTAACGTCCTTATAGGATTTATCGGAGCATTCTTTTTTGGCAGCGTTATGCTGTTTCCAATATTTTTCCAAAACGGTCTGGGATATTCACCGCTGAATTCCGGGGAAATATTTATTTTGCAAGGATTAACTACCACATTTGGTGTATTTCTCTCCGGAAGGCTGTATAATAAAATCGGCCCCAGAGCATTAGTTGCTTTAGGCATATTTCTGGTTGCCATTTCCAGTTTAGGGTTAACCAATCTCAGTTTGTCAACTACAGGCTGGTCAATACAGGGATGGCTGGTTTTACGCGGTTTTGGCTTTGGCATAACCAACACACCATTACAAACTTTTATTTTGTCGCGAGTAGAAAATATTCATTTAGCCAGAGCTTCATCGTTGGTAAGCGTTATGCGGCAAATATTTTCTGCCATTGGCGTGGCTTGGATAACCACCTATTTTGCTCAGCAGGCAGGTACCCACGGCCAATCAATCGCTCAAACAATACAGTCACAACTAGCAGCGCATCCGCCAACCGGGGTCGCCGCTCAATGCATATCGCAATTTAGCGCGCATGGGCAAACCGCTATTACAAACTGTATCGGTAACTATATAGCTACCAACGCTCTGATCGCCGGAGTAAACGATACTTTTACTATCGTAATGTATTTTCTGTTCATCGGCGCGCTCATTGCTTTGTTCATCGGTCGAGATATTAATGTGCAAAAATTGAAGCAATCTTTAAAAGCTGGTTTGCCAACAGATACACAATTTTCAGCAGATTCTGACAGAGATGAGATTCCTATGTTTGCCGGAGAATAACAAATGGAAGGGCATGTTGTATGATCTATGACGCAGCCGTTATCGGCGCAGGAGCAATGGGATCCGCCGCGTTGTGGAGATGCAGCATGCGCGGCGCAAAAGTAATCGGATTTGAACAGTTCTATCCTGGCAACGACAAAGGCTCTTCGTATGGTGAATCGCGAATGATCCACGCCGTCAGCTTTGCAGATCCATATTACACGCCATTTGTTTTACAATCAATGCATATCTGGCGCGAATTAGAGGATGTCTGTGGTCTTTCACTTGTGCGCAGCAACGGGGCGCTGATAACTGCGACGGCTGATTCTGTTTTTCTGCAAAAAACGGAGCAAAGCGCACAAGAACACCAAGTGCCCTATACATTACTGACCAGCGTTGAGCACAACACGAAATATCCCCAGCGAATAGTGCGTGACAATGAAATTACGCTGTACGAAAAAAACGCCGGTTTTGCGCTGCCTGAAGCTTGTATTGTAAATATGGCTGAACAAGCGCTACTACACGGCGCCGATATACGCAGCGGCGCAAAAGTAACCAATATTGCTTGGAAAACCGATACCGCTGTTATTTCCGCTGAACACACTGAATTTAAGGCGCGCCGGGTAATTTTTTGCGCCGGCGCATGGACCAAATGGCTGATTCCGGATTTGCACTTGCCGCTGGAAGTAGAAAGACAAGTGCAATTTTGGACGTTGCCGTGCCGCGCAGAAGACGCTGAACCCGGTGGAGATTTTGCGCCAGAACAGTTTCCGGTATTTCTGCACGAATACGCTCCTGATTCACTAATGTTCGGCTATCCGTCATTAGATTCCCGAACAATAAAATTAGTTGCGCGCCAAACCGGCCAAATTACTCACCCCGATATGCTGGATCGCATCGCGCACCAGGAAGACGCCGAGGTAGTTACGGCGTATATCAATACATTTCTGCCAGGATTAATACCCGAGCCGTTAAACGCCAAAGTGTGCATGTATACCAATACCCCCGATAAACGTTTTATTCTTGGCGCACCAAACGCATACCCCACCGCAATTCTCCTTGCCGGATTTTCCGGACTGGGCTTTAAATTTGCCCCAATTTTCGGTGATATTGCGGCAGATCTTGCGCTTACAGGCGCAACTGCTTGGGATATTTCTCAATTTTCCCCCGACCGATTCCAAGAAAATAATTAATCCGCTCTGCATTCAATAACTATTTGGCTAATGAACTTTAATATTTTAATCAGGATGAAGACCAACATAGTGGAGTACATTGAGTGCCCATTGTTGAACAAACACTGACCGGCTACACACGGGTGGAGGTGGGGAAACAAGCCACACGATGAATCGTGTGGTGTTCGTTTTGTGGCCATTTGGCCGCCAATACCGCTCCGAAGCCCAAGCGCCGCCCTATAGCGTTTGTTTTAGAGCATACACCGCGCGGTACACCTGAGGCAATGCAATCCGGTAGGGGCGACCCTTGCGGTCGCCTTTGCCACTCGGCAATCACTATTGCCCTGTGAAAGATTTTCATAAAAGAGATTTTGGGGACACCCCAAACCCCGCGCAAGGGGCTATCGCCCCTTACGAATCCCTGGTTACGCAGGTATATCTTATCCCTCTTTCATTGTTAAAGTTCATCATCGTGTGGTGTTCGTTTTGTGGCCACTTGGCCGCCAATACCGCGCCGGAGCAAAAGCATCACCCCATATCGTTTGTTTTAGAGCATACACCGCACGGTACACATGAGGCAATGCAATCCGGTAGGGGCGACCCTTGCGGTCGCCCTTGCTTTCCGGCTACCAATATTGCTTTGGGAATATTATTTAAAATAATAATTTTTGGGGGACACCCCAAACCCCGCGCAAGGGGCATCCGCCCCTTACGAATCCCTGGTTACGCAGGTATATCTTATCCCTCTTTCATTGTTAAAGTTCATTAGCCAAATCTTCATCCAAATCCTCGTGCCAGGTGTATTATTTGTAGCAGAATAATCGTATTTGCAACTAGTCGCATATGCGATAACACTTGATCTTCATGCATATAATTTTCTACAATGTAGAACGGATATACAGAAACATCATTACTAATGGCCATTGCATGCATGCGTTTAATTGCTGCAAAAACGGATGAATCAATATTTTGCAAAGAAATATTGGACAATTTATCTGCATAAAGGTAAAAAACCCATGCAAAAAACCATTATACAAATGCTCGCCGGTAACATTAAGTATGTTTCGGCACAGCAGTGACCGCAGGCTGGAAGCGGAAAGGATTGCAGAACATGTTAGCGTTACGCCGGATATTTACCGATTCAACGCCTCAAGTGCGCCATAAAGTTACGGGAATGTATATAATTTTGCTGAGCGCCAATGCCATATTGTGGGCAATTACAGTATATTATTCTATTCGATTTCCATTTTTGCTGCCAATTGCCTTTGCGGCATATGGCTTTGGCTTGAAACACGCCGTAGACGCCGACCATATTGCAGCAATAGATAACGTAACACGCAAATTGATGCAAGAAAAAAAACAGCCGGTAACTGTTGGTTTATTTTTCTCGTTGGGGCATTCCAGCGTTGTCGTTATTATGTCAGTGCTGGTTGCCGCAGGAGTAAGTTTTATACGCAAAGGTTTAGTCAATGGATCTTCTAACCTGTTAACGGTATTCGGATTGATTGGAACCTCCATTTCAGCAATATTCCTGATCGTCATAGGTGTTATCAACCTTGTTATCTTATTTCAAGCCCTGAACGCCTTTAAATATGCCGCAGCAGGAAACCCGATTGGCGATGATATAGATGAATACCTGAATAAACGTGGCTTTTTTGCCCGGATATTTCGCGGTTTATTTAAATCAATAGATAAAAGCTGGAAAATGTATCCCGTTGGCTTCTTGTTTGGCTTGGGATTCGACACCGCTTCGGAGATCGCAATTTTAACCGTTTCCGGTTCACTTGCGACCCAAAGCATACCGTTTTATGTTGTGCTGCTGTTTCCGCTGCTGTTTACCGCCGGTATGAGCCTTATAGACACCACCGATGGCATATTAATGCTCGGCGCATATGGCTGGGCGTTTATGAAACCGATTCGCAAATTATACTATAATGTATCCATCACTACCATCTCTGTTTTTGTCGCATTTGTAATCGGCGGTATCGAAACTATCAGCGTCATCAGCGGGCTGCTGAACTTGCATGGCGGCGTTTGGGATGTGGTGAACGGTGTAAGTTTCGGCAAAGTTGGTATAAGCATAGTTATCATATTGCTATTAAGCTGGGCGATATCAAGTATTATTTACCGCGCTAAGAAATATGATGATATTGAGCTGAGCGCTACACAAGCCGGAACACCTGAGTAGCCGCTCTATAAATATTCCGGCAGGTAAAAAGCAGCATGACAGCAGATTTTCAATGGTCTAAATATGGCATAAACTGGGGCAGCCGCTCCTATGTAATGGGAATTATTAATATCACACCGGATTCTTTTTCGGGAGACGGCTTAGCCAAAACTCCGGATGAATCAGCGTGGGCGGAATTGGCGGCCGCTCAGGCGCAGCGGTTTATTGCGGAAGGCTCTGATTGCTTAGATATTGGCGCAGTTTCTACCCGGCCAAAAGCGCAAGAAGTACCTTATGAAGTAGAGCGGCGCCGACTGATACCCGCAGTTAAAGCCGTAGTCGCATCTGCTTCCAAGAAAATACCTATTTCCATAGACACAACCGATGCGCGCATTGCCGAAGAAGCGCTGGATTGCGGCGCTTCAATCATCAATGATATCAGCGGGCTGCAAGGAGACCCTGCCATGGCAAAGGTTGCAGCGAAAGCGCGCTGCGGGATAGTTATTATGGCAAATTTGCGAAAAGACCGCCGCGCATCTGTTATGAGCGATGTTACAAGATTTTTAGCATCGTCGCTGGATATCGCATATCAAGCCGGGATTGCACAAGAAAAAATGAGTATCGATCCCGGATTTGGTTTTGGCCCGCTACCCTCTGAAAATATTACCATGATCCGTATGCTGGATACCCTAAAAGTATTTGGTTTGCCAATTGTATTTGGCGCATCACGAAAATCTACTCTCAGCAAACTTTTGGCTGGCGCGCCACCGGCTGATCTTCTGGAAGCGTCTTTAGCGGCTGCGGTAGCGGCAATTTTGCATGGCGCTGATATGGTTCGGGTACACGATGTAGCCGCCACGGTTAAAGCGCGCGCCGTCGCCGACGACATCCGCTTTGGGCTGTAACCATTATCGGAAAAATAAGTTTCATGCAGTATTACCAAGAACAGCAAAAAGAGGCTGGAAGCAAATTCGTCCAACCTCTTTAAGATTGCGCCAATACAAGCTGCCTAAGCGGGAGCTTGCAGTAAATCTAAGCCAGAGTTAAATGTTGTGAAGGTTTGGCCGCCATCAGAACTTACTGCCGGACCTTGCCCCTGCCCGTTGGAAGATAGGTATAGCTTATTATTTTGGGCAAAATTCGGTGAGAAAATAAACGCCGGATTATTGACACCTTCTTGCGTTACCGTACTTTGCTGATTCCAGGTTTTGCCTCCATCAGTAGAAGTATAAAAACCCTGCGATGTCGTACTGCTGCTATCCGCAGCGAAAGTGATGAAAGCAATTTCATTGCTTTTAAAGAAATTCGGGGCAAAAGCCACTTCGTTAATATCCAGCGAAGTAACCGGAGTACTTAGCGTATTCCATGTTTGGCCGCCATCGGTGGAGATTTGTGCGTTTGTATTATTTACGGCAATAAGTGTTTGTTCTGCGGCAAAATTTGGAGCAATAGCAACAAGATTTTGTTTGCCGGTTAAAACTTGACTCCATGTTTGACCGCCATCAGTTGTTTTAAAAAGATTTGTTGCAAAACTTGAATCAGTAAATTGCGCAAAAATAGTGTGATCTTGCCCATACGTTGGAGAGATTGTAAAAATATTCGGATCCCCGGTATTCGCGGGTCCGCTAACCGTATTCCATGTCTGCCCGTTATTGGTAGACGTATAAAAACTGCCGGCTGTTTGCGGACAAGAATAAGCTGATGCAGGAGCCGCGGTAGCATTGGCAGTAGCTGTAGCGGTGGGAGTGCCGCTGCCGGGAATTTGTGCGTCTTTGCCAAAAATCAAGTGATCGGTTCCAAAGTTTGGTGAAATGCCAATCACAGATACACATAACAAAGACCATGTTTTACCGCCATCAGTAGAAACACTATTTCCTAAGAACATCGTATTATCATTTAAAAAGTTTGGTGAAACAAAAAGCGGCCCGCGAACCGTTGCTTTTTCATCACCGATTTTGTTCCATTGAGAACCGGAATATTGATATATCGCGTTTTCGGCGTCTGCCAACAGAATGTCTCCATTTTGTCCATTTGAAACAACAGCCATATCATTCACAAAATAGTCACATGTGCTGGGTGTGCATTGAGATCCGAGCAAATTTGCGGCGCTGCAAGCGCTGAAGCTAAGCAGCAGCGCGGCTAGGCAAGAAAAAATAAAAAAATACTTTGCGGGTTTCTTTTGCAAAAAAAATTGTGCAAACACTCTAAGCCTCCTGCGCAACAATCTAAAATAACAGCTGTCTGCGTACAAACATATGCGCCGTCGTTCCAGAAATTCGCGCGGCGTACTATAGGCGTTTATAAGCAAATAGTTTAAGCAGCTGCCACAAAAATGTTAGCTGATGTGATAACGCTTTCCCTTATGATAACCTGAGCATACATAAAACATACAGCAGGATGTGCAATAAACAGCATGCCTTCTGACTTGGCTGGGGGTAACCCCCGATTCCTCTTATTCCATTTTTTAGGCTTAGGTCTCTGGGCACAAAGGAAAGTTCTAATTTATATTGATTGCATAAATACCAAGAGAATTACTATGATATTGAACACATTGTGAAGCATTTCACTAAGAAAAATGTGAATTTAGTCACACTTAGGCATAAAAGTGAATCTTCTCACATATTTTCCCTCCTCAGTCTGCCAAATATAAGTTATGCTTTTGTAAGAACGTCAAACAATACAGGGGAAGATAGGGCAGTATGTTTCCCTGTATGACGTTTCCCGCTCTGCTTAAAACATTATTTTCACCCGCTTGCGAAAGGAGGATAGCGAAAATGGCAGCGCCAACAAAAACTATCCCAAACTCTATCAGGAGAACGCCGGCGCCTTTATGGTTAGGAACAATAGTTACGCTTACCGCGCTGGTGTTTACTTCATGCTCTGGTATATTCGGAACATCCGCTTCTGGGGCTTCTAACCCCTGCGCCGGCACATATCAAGGAAATCAGCCATCCGGTTCAGGTAATTTAGGTTCTCCGGCAAATTCAACCGCAACACCAATCGGACCGGTTCCAGCAAACCAAGTAATTAACCTAAATGTGCAGTTGGCGGTTAACACCAGCGCACTTGCGGCGTGCGAGCAGGCGCTCTATAACCCGCAGTCACCGGTATATGGGCATTTTTTAACTCCGCAGCAAGTGGCAAGTGAATTTGCGCCCGCACAAAAATCCATTGACGCATTGACACAATATTTTACCGATAATGGCTTGCAGGTAACTCAAACATATGCTACCAACGCTGCAATGTCGGTTAGCGGAACCGCGCAGCAAATTGAAAAAGCTTTTTCTATTCAGCTCAATGAGTATCCAAAAGGGAATACAACATACTATGCGCCAAATCAAACCCCAACGCTGCCGGCAAATTTACAAGGTATCATTGCAAATATCACCGGATTAAATACAGAATCCTCGGTGCATTGCAACGTCAGCGGCGGTAAATCTTCATGTTCTTACTTAAATACAAATCTGCATTTTACCAAACCGAAGAAAACAGTCTCCACCCATGTAGCCGATACCCCAAGCGGCGATTGCACCCTTGCTTCAATCGGCATTCCAATAGTTGGCGGCGCAACCAGCCCCTCACAGCAGCTGCTTACCTGGGCCAGTTTGCGGCAAGCTTATGGTTTAAATACTCTGGGCGCAGCCGGATATGACGGCAGTAACACCGCTATTGGCATGGTCGAATTCGACACATACGATCCCACTGATGTAAATAACTACATGTTATGCGCCGGCTCGTATGCGCCAAACCGCATTATTAACGATGTAGTTGTCACCGGCGGGGTAGCGCCAAATTCGGGATCCGGCGCCGGCGAAGCAGAATTAGATCTGGAGTTAGCGGCTGGATTAACATCTTCCACTACTCAAATTATTGATTATTATGCGCCAAACAATATACAATGGGCGGCGTCTTTAGAAGATATTCTGAATAAAGCGGCAAGCGATCATAAAGTTTCGGTGCTTTCTATCAGTTATGGTGACTATGAAGCAGATATGACTCCGACCTATATGATGGCTGTGAACAATTCTCTTCAAGTGCTGGCAAGTGAAGGCATTAGCGTATTTATTGCCAGTGGCGACTGCGGAGCGTATGGCAGCGGACAATATGGCGAAAAAGCGCTGAGTTTTCCCGCAAGCGCGCCATGGGCAATTGCCGTTGGCGGCACACAACTGAACGCCGATCCACTGGGAAATGTTAGCAGCGAGCAAGCTTGGGGCAACAGCAGCCCCGATACAACTACATGTCAAAATACTTGGGGCAGCGGCGGCGGTGTAAGCAGTGTATCAAGCTTCACCGTACCTTCTTGGCAGCGCGGAACCGGTGTAGAAAACCAATATTCTACCGGATTGCGCCAAGTTCCGGATGTAGCCGCCGCCGCAATCAATATTTCCTTCTACTATCAAGGGCTTTGGCTTGCTGTCGGGGGCACCAGCGCAGCAGCGCCTATTTGGGCAGCGGGAATAGATGTGGTAAACCAAGATTTAGCGGCGCATAATAAGCCGTTATTTGGCGGTGTTCCCAACATTTACACACTGGCCAATAAGCACAAAGCGGCATTTAACGATATTACCAAAGGCAATAACCAATTTTTTAACGCAACTCCCGGTTGGGACTATACTACCGGATGGGGTTCGCCGCACTTTGACATTATTGCGCAAACACTTGGCGGCTAACTTAGCCTTTGTAAAAATAGCTTAGCTTAAAAAATCAGGGTGGCCATAACGGTCATCCTGATTTATGTATACAGCGCGTTTTTAAAATAGTGCGCCGACAAGATACTTTTACCGGTATCGCGTTCTTTTGCCGATATTTATTGACATTCGGTGTACAGAGTCGTACAATGATGTATAGTGGCAATGTAGAAAGAGCGGGCATGTATGTCAATACTCCCAGCGCCATCGATGAATATTGCAGTTTGGATCCCACGCGACAGAAACTATCGAACCCCGTCAGGGCGGAAGCAGCAGCGGTAAGGTAGGACCTCTGAGCGCCGCGGCCAATTCAAATTTGCGTTTCATGGGTGGCGTGGGGTGTGTTGATATGGCCGGCTCTCTCTTTTTAGGGAATCTATAAAAATAGCGGCGCAGCGTCTCCGAGGAAGCAGGGATCAGGAAATGGCGGAACAATCCCAAACACTATACCGCAAATGGCGATCTCAAACTTTTAACGAACTTATCGGGCAAGACTCCATATCACAAACACTACGCAAGGCAATAACAGCAAATAGGCTTGCCCACGCATATTTATTCTGCGGCCCCCGCGGAACCGGCAAAACATCATCGGCGCGGCTGTTGGCTAAAATTGTGAATTGCCAAAATCCTCAAAATAGCGAACCGTGCAATACTTGCGTATCTTGCCGCGAAATTACCGAAGGCATGTCTACCGATGTATTTGAAATCGACGCAGCCTCGAACCGCGGTATTGACGAAATCCGCGACTTGCGGGACCGCGCCCGCGTTTCTTCCGGAAAAGGCAAAACTCGCTTCTACATTATCGATGAAGCGCACATGCTAACAACCGAAGCATTTAACGCATTGCTAAAAACACTGGAAGAGCCGCCGCCGCATGTTATCTTTGTGCTTGCCACCACCGAAGCAAATAAAATTCCGGCGACGGTGTTATCACGCTGCCAGCGATTTGATTTTCGCCGGATCCCCATGCGCGAAATTGCCGATCGATTAGCTTTTGTTGCGCAGCAGGAACAAATACCGTATGAACCCGCCGCGTTGGAAATTATCGCGCGCGCAGCGCAAGGCGGCATGCGTGACGCGCTTAGCCTGCTAGACCAGGCGCGCGCGTTCAGTACAGACACCATTACTGTTGCCATTGTCCGCTCTATGCTTGGCATGACGGATCCGGCGCTGATACACGAGTTAGCGCGTTTTATTGCGCAAAATGATGCGGCGGCCGGTTTGCGCCGCATTTACGATTTAGTGCAATCCGGCGTGGACCCCCGGCAAATTGCTTCCCAGCTTACCGAATTATGGAGATGGCTGGCTCTTGCGCGCGCCAACGCCGATTTAAAAACGATTATTGATATTTCTGACGAAGAAGCCCACGAAATTCTTGAAATTGCCGCATTATTTGATCTCCCGGTCATTACTCGCTGTGCGCGCGTTTTTTCAGGTGACACAGTTGGCCCGCGTTCGCTTTCCGTCCCCCAGCTTGCGATTGAACTGGATTTTTTAGATTGCATACATATTGCGCACCAGCCATTGCAACAAACGCTGCCTGCTGCCACTGAACCATCTGCAAAAACATTGCCTTCATCCGCTGTACGCGCTGAAACACCAACAAAAAAACCTGTCAGCCAACCAACCAGTGAACCGCTGTCCGAAACTGCATCAATCAATACTCCTCAGCAAACCAACAGCCCGCAGCGTTCTTCCTCTGCGGAAACCGCCATACCTTCCCAACAGATTTCCACGCAAAGCCAGTTAAACCGCGACAGCAAAGTTGCGGGGCAAAATAACACTGCCATACATTCCGGTGAACTTTTGGAACGGGCACGAGATGCTTGGGAAATTATTCAAAAAGTAATTCATCAAAAAGATAAACCAACTGAAGCATTGTTGCGCAACGCAAAATTAATCGCCGCAGACGCCGGAGATCCGGCAGTGCTCTATTTTCAGGCAACAAAAATATTCGTAACGAAATTGCAAGAAATTAACCGCAAGCAGATAATCGAAAGCAGTATTAAAGATGTGCTGCAAGTTCCCTGCCTTATTCAATTGATGACTGCAGAAGAGGGAGAACATTTACTGCGCCATCGTGGCATAGCCTCTGCAGAACAAACCGCCCCCGGAATACAGCCAATGAAGGCAAAAGAAACTGCGCCTGCCGGCAAACCTGCGATAACCGACCAAACTATATCTGCAAATGAAGCTCAAACCGATACTAAACCAGTGTCTGCGCCTGCTACTCAACCCGGAAACGCTCCGCAATCGCTCATTGATATCGCCCGGCAAGATCCTGTAATACGCGCGGTGGCCGCCGAATTTGACGCCGAAATTATTCGGGTCGCTAAAAATCAATCAGAATAATATTAGCGTTCTTTCTTTCATAAATCCAATTTCAGAATGCGCTTGAACATAATATTACCATGCGCATGGTTTACCCGCCGATAACAGCGCGCGCATTCTGCGCCAGCGCGGGTACACCGTTCTCCAGTTCCTCAAAAAAGGGATCATCGGTAAAACCGGCGCGCATGCGTTTATAGCTGCCTTCCAGCAAAATAGCCATCTTCCAAATTGCCAGCGCATGATAAAAGCGCATGGTATCAGCCGAAAAGCTTATTTGCGCGCGCTGAGCATAATGCTGCGCCAATTCATCTCTTGTCGGAAAGCCATCCTCTTCCGTCACTCGCCAGTTATTCTCTGCGGAAAGCGCCGGCGGTGGATCTCCTTTTTGCCGCCAAAATGCCAGTAAATACCCTAAATCCGCTAACGGATCACCGATTGTTGCCATCTCCCAATCCAGCACACCAATTACCCGCGCAGGAGCTTCAGCAGCAAACATCAAATTATCAACTCACCTTACGCACAATCAATCGCACAGGAGGTTTTGAGAGATCGAAGTTCAGACAAACTGGATTGCAGAGCTTTGAGATAGAGCTTTGTTTTGAGAGCAAAGTGATTCAGGTGAGTCGCTTTGG
>JAJYBV010000087.1 GCA_021778805.1 Chloroflexota bacterium
GACATCAGGACAAGAGCAAGCAGCGTGTGTGCCGCAAGGCGAGCGCGTAGGGGCTGTTGTAGTCAGCCTGCCCTTGAACAAGGCAAACCTAACTTTGGGCATATTTGTCCATACTAAAGGATACTATGAAGAGCTAAAACGCCATGTGGTATAGTATTAATGGTCTTTGTGTGTTCCGGCTGGTTCACCAAAATTTTGGTGAGAAGATACTTTTTTTCAAATTACAAGCAGAAAAGTAAAAGATTTTCCGGCTGTTTATGCGCACTGCCGGCATTGCAGACGGCCGCTGTGAGATAGCAATCATAGTGTACGATGTTTAGTGTATTGAAGGTTGAAGCAGGCTAAAAGCATGATGTTTGAAGATGACGATATAGAACATCCGCATGAAGAATGTGGTGTATTTGCAATTTATGCTCCTGAACGCGACGTTGCGCGCGCGGCGTATTTCGGTTTATTTGCGCTGCAGCACCGCGGGCAGGAAAGCGCCGGAATAGCAGTTGCCGACGGTAAAGCAATACATGCGTTTAAAGAAATGGGGCTTGTCAATCAAGTTTTTGATGAACAAGTTATTGCGTCCCTCAAAGGGCATATTGCCATTGGCCATACGCGATATTCCACAACCGGCGGAAGTATGATTTGCAACGCACAACCTTTATTGGCGACTGACGAGCAATTAGGGCAGTTTGCGTTGGCGCATAACGGAAACTTGGCCAATGCTTCCGCGCTGCGCGCCAGGCTGATTCGAATGGGTCAGCAATTTGAATCAACCAGCGACAGTGAAATTATTTCGGCGATGATTTTGCGCGCCGCTGGATCTACCTTAGCCGAAAGAGTAACAAATGTTGTGCCGTTTTTATCTGCGGCCTACAGCTTGGTGCTTTGTTCGTCTGCAGAAGTGGTTGCAGTGCGCGACCCCTACGCAGTGCGGCCGCTATGCTTAGGCAGAATAGATGATTCGTGGATCATTGCTTCGGAAACATGCGCACTCGATATCTTGGGCGGGCAATTTGTCAGAGATATTGCTCCCGGCGAAATGATTGTTATCGATGGAACCGGAGAAAGCGGCTTGCATTCCTTCCGCGCGGCAGAACCAATGCAGCCGGCAGGTTGCCTGTTTGAACATATTTATTTCTCACGGCCGGACAGCCATTTAGGCGCCGGCTCGCTTTATTCCGCCAGACAGCGTATGGGAGTGGCTTTGGCAAATGAGTTTAAGGTGGACGCCGACCTTGTTATTGCCGTGCCAGATTCTGCCATACCAGCCGCAACCGGTTATGCGACAGCGCGCGGTATTCCCTACGCCGATGGTTTGATTAAAAACCGCTACGTCGGCCGAACATTCATTCAGCCGGATCAACAGTTGCGGGAACGCGGTGTGCGCTTAAAATTTAATGCGCTTCCCGATATTTTGCGCGGCAAACGAGTCATTATGATAGATGACAGTATTGTACGGGGCACAACTACCCGGCAGTTAGTGCAGCTGCTTCGGCAGGCAGGCGCCACAGAGGTGCATGTTGGGGTAACATCACCGCCATTTCGTCACCCTTGCTATTTAGGTATCGATGTTGCTCAATATAATGAATTAATTGCTGCACAGCATCAAGGCGATGTTTCCAAAATCACTCAGGCAATTGCCGCGGATTCGTTGCATTATTTGTCCTTAGATGTGCTGATTGAAGCAACTGGTCTTCCCAAAAACTCTTTTTGCGTCGGCTGCTTCACCGGTAACTATCCGGCGCCGATTGTGGAAGATGAAGAGCAATTGCCTATTCTCCTGCAAAATAACTGACCGCGAAAAAGGTGGATTGATTCATGAACCAACTGGAACATCTGCTGGATGCTTTTGTGGGGGAAACACATGTAACCGGAATTATTATAACCGGTCGAGATGGTATACCCATCGCCCAATCGCGATCTATCAGCCAAGATGATGCGCTGGCTCCGGCGGCGTATTGCGCTGAAATTATCTATGCCGCCGAGCGAATGTCTGCGGAAAATGGAAAATCTGCGTTAATCGGCGCCATTATCGAACGATCCGATGAGCTGATTGATATTCAGCCATTGGGTGAATACGCCGCGCTGATTGCCCGCATGCGATCTGCCGCGCCATTAGTTGCATACCGCGAAATGGTGTTAGCGCGCCGCCAGCAGATGCTTTCGGCTTTGGATGAAATGATGCGCGCTTAACTCAACACCTAACGGCCCAGAGCCGTACTATTCTTCAAGAAAGTTTTGCCAAGAAATAAAATGAGTAATACCGATCCCATAAATTCTTATGCGTCTGCCGGCGTAGATATAGACGCTGCTGACGCCGCAAAAAAAAGAATTGCGGAATATGTCCGCGCTACCCGCAGACCCGAAGTGTTAACCGAGCTGGGCGGATTCAGTGGCATGTTTGCGGTTAATCCGTTACAATTGCGCGAACCGGTGCTGGTTTCATCGATAGATGGTGTAGGCACAAAACTGAAAGTTGCCTTTGCAATGAAGAAATTTGATACGGTGGGCAGGGATTTGGTGTGCCATTGCGTAAATGATATTTTAACCAGCGGAGCCAAGCCATTATTTTTTCTGGATTATTTGGCGCTTGGGTCTATGAATCCCGATGATGTTGCCGCTGTAGTTTCTGGAGTAGCGCAAGGCTGCCAGGAAAATGGCTGTGCACTTATTGGCGGGGAAACAGCCCAAATGCCCGGTTTCTACGCTGAAGGTGAATTTGATCTTGCGGGTACCATTATTGGGGTTGCTGAAAAATCGGCCATTATTACCGGCGCGGAGATTCAAGAAGGAGATGTAGCTATTGGGTTGCCATCTGCGGGGCTGCACACAAATGGCTATTCACTGGCGCGGAAAATCTATGAGCAGGAAGATTGGACAACGTTGCGCGCTGAACTTGGCGCATCTATTGGTGAAACATTGCTGCTGCCGCATATTTCTTATCTAAAACCGGTGATGCATATACTAGATCATTCAGAATACCACGGAATGGTAACCGGAATGGCGCATATTACCGGCGGCGGCTTGCTGGATAATATTCCGCGGGTTATTCCTGCCGGACTGGGAGTAACCTTGCGCGCGGAAACTTGGAAAATACCAGCAGTTTTTTATGATATGCAGCGGCGCTATTCTGTATCTTGGACGGAGATGGCCCGTGTATTTAATATCGGGATTGGATTTGTGGTCATTGTTCGCAAAGAATTCGCGGACACAGCCACCGCCATAATGCAAGACTTCGGCGCGCGAACTATCGGCGCGGTTGTTTCCCGCGCTGAAGGCGCATGTGTGCAAATTGAGGGCCTGAGTTAGATGGACGATATGAACACAAAAATCCCTATTCCACGCATTGGTGTACTTGTTTCCGGCAGAGGATCTAACCTGGAAGCACTGATACGCGCAATTGAAACGCAGCAATTGCGCGCTGAAATTGCGTTAGTTATTTCCAGTAAAAGCTCGGCCCGCGCTGTGGATATTGCTAAATCTGCCGGTATTCCCTGCGAAATTGTTTCTCCGGCGCAATATCCCTCTCGCAAAGAAGAAGGATTAAAAATTGTTGAGCTGCTGCAAGCCTGCTCCGTGCAGTTAGCCGTAACAGCAGGATACTCCAGGATATTTGATCCTTGCGTTATCGATGCGTTTCGCATGAAGATTATCAATATCCATCCATCGCTGTTGCCGGCGTTTGCCGGATCTATGGCGCCGGGACCGCAAAAACGCGCTTTAGAATCCGGTGTTAAGGTTTCGGGCTGCACCACACATTTTATCACCGAAGATACCGACGCCGGACCGATTATTGCGCAACGCGCAGTTCCCGTTATGGATGATGATACCGTTGATTCTTTAGCAGACCGAATCCTGCAGGCAGAACATCAGCTGCTGCCAAAATCCGTGCAGATGGCGCTGGATGGCCGTATTTCCGTCATAGGAAACAAAACAAAAATAGCCTCTGAAAGGTCAATATATGCGGGCAGTTGATGATCCTACCCCAATATACATAGCGGTGCTGCAAAAGCTGCAAATATGGGGGCCGCTTCCGGAAAGCGATATAACTCGTATGCTGAACACATTTCATTTGGTAACGAACGATTACCGCGAAATAGAGGAATCAGGCTATATTTTGCTGACTTTTTCAGGTGATGAATATATATTGGAAATGACCGATCTTGGCAGAATATTTTTGGAACGCGAAGAACAGCGCTTTCCCAAGGAAAGATAAGTCAGCGCAAGGTTGACCTCCAATAAAATTTTCAGCGGTCAACCTTGCCGATGAACGGATACCTAGTTATATGTTACGGCGATACAGTTATCGTTACACCGGATGATATACTGGTTTGATCAGAAAGATCACCATCATACGCTGCAGTCACTGTATCGGATCCAACTCCCAGCATTTGCGTACTTATGGTGGCATAGCCGGAACTGTTTATAACACCTGCGCCTAATTCCTGAGAGCCATCTTCAAAAACCACATCACCGGTTGGAATATTGCCATTAGTGGATTGCACACTCGCGGTAAGCGTAACCGACTGCCCCGAACTGGAACTTGCCGGAGACGAAGTAATGGCCGTTGAAGTGGAATAAAATACCGGATCACTGCTTGAATTTGAGTACTGCCAGTTCACATTATCATATCCATCGCCATAACATGGCGTGGTATATGTATGATTTGGCCCGCTTTCCCAAATTACCGATCCGTTTTGCTGAATATCAATAAACTTGAATTGAATAGTTGAACATGCCGGTACACTTGCCATGACAAACCATGTTGGATATAAACCTTGATAGGTGATCATGGGGCCAATAGCGGTAGCAGAACTTGAACTCCAACTGCCCAATTGGCTGACGGAACCGGTTAGGTAGATATTATCTCCTGTATTAGTCGGCTGAGCGTTATATACAGTAAATGTAACCGGAACCAGATCTGTGCTGGCAACTCGTTCGTTAAAATTATTGCTGCATCCGGCAGATCCGCAAACTTGCACTGACGCTAACCCGCCGGAACCTAATGGAATAGACGGAACAGCAACTTGCACTGAATTTTGTGAAACATTCGTAATAGACGCCGAATACTGCTGTGAGCCAATTGTATACGTTACCGAGTTAATGGAACCCAGCCCTTGCCCATCAATATAAGCGGTATCGCCGGAATGAACCAATTCCGGAGAAACACTGCCAATTTCGGGAGAGGCCGGCTGCGCCGCCGTATACTGCCAAACAGAAATTTCATTTGGCTGCAATGTAAACTGCGACACCGGATTATTGCCGCCTAACCCACTGTTTCCAACAGTAATAGCGCCGCCGCCTTGAATTCCGTTTAATACATCCGAATATTGCCCAGACGGCAGATTTGTATATAATCCGGATATATTGTATCCCGTTGTCGTGCTCTTATTAACGGCAATTACTACGACATTATTATAAAACTGCCGCTCAAAAATATATACATCATTATTCATCCAACGCTGCTGATAGGTTCCATATCCAAGTGCGGGGTTGCTATGCCGTAAAGCGGCCAAACCCTGAATAATTGTATACGCCGTTGTTGTTTGGCTGAATCCGGACATCATCGGGCGATTATATGGATCTCCGCCACCGTTGGTGTCGTTATGCAAATATTGTTCATCGCCATAATAAATAATTGGTATGCCCGGCACAGTTAAAGATACCGCCAACCCTTCATTAACTGCAGTTTCACTGGGATCCGGCGATTGCCCGCATACCGATTCGCCGATTCTTTGGCAAACCACTGTTTGAAATCGCGGCATATCATGGTTATCTATAAATACGCCTTGATCGTTCAGCCAAGTAAAATTTCCTTGTTCTTGGGTTAAAACGCTGTCCATTTCGGAGACATTTCCGTTATTGGCGTAAACATCGCGCAGCGCAGTATTCACCGGAAAGTTCAGCAGCGCAATACCACTGTTATTGGCGTAGCGCACAGCGGAAGAATATGTGGGATCGCTGATGCTGCTAAGATACCATTCCCCAACCAAGTAATGAGCGCCGGTAGAGTTAATGGAGTCTGCCAAAGTGCTGCCCCAAGCGCCGGTTGGGCCGGGCATATGTTTCACAGCGTCTATACGGACGCCATCTACACCATGCTGCAAAAAATTATACACTGCGCCTTTCAGGTAAGAATCCACTGCCGGATTTTCCTGGGCAAAATCTGCGAGGTCCGCAAGGTTATAATATTCATCTTGGTAGAGATTATTATAATCTTGAATGCCGCTATTGTGGTGGAACCAACCGTTGGTGTCATTAGAATAATTTGCCTGAAGCACACCGTTTTCATAAATATTCCCCATGTTAGCGACATCATTGGGATTAGAGTGGTTAGGCGCAAAATCAACAATCACTTTTATACCATGCTGATGCGCCGTCGCAACAAAGTTATCAAAATCGGCCCATGTGCCTAAATGTGGATCAATTTGGTAATCATCCGTTGCCCAATAACCATGATATCCGGCCTGCGGCGCGGAATTAGCATAGTCTGCCGGCTGAGTTATATTTTGCACCGGCGGCAAAATCCATATCGCGGTAACACCCATATTGGCGATATAAGGCACCTGATCGGTTAATCCTTGAAGATCGCCACCCCAATACGCTTTCCAATTTTGGTGAGTTGGGTCCATCGGCGCAGTGTCTGATGCAGGAATCGTTTTACTTGGGTTTCCCTCAAAAAAACGATCTAACAAAACTTCATACACAACATCCGATTTAAAATCTGCCGTATTGTAGGCAAGAGAATAGCCGGCCGGCGCAGTCGCTTGCGTAGCGGCAATAACCGGTGAAGAAAATGATGGAAAACGCCAGGAAATAATGCCGGCTACAAGCAAAATGATACTTACAGCAATAGCCGGGCGCCGGAACATGCGAGATATTTGAGTGTCATCCATAATGCAACATACCCCATTGTTGTTAAAATACCCTTTCTAACTCAGAAAGGCTGATTAGTTAACTATTCAATAGTTGTTCATTCAACTAATTGATCATCAGCAATTATAACATATGAAAGTGGTATTTCAAGCAATTTTTTGAGGAAAATTTTACAAATTGCAATAAAGTTCGCAAAAGAAGATACGCGCGCTTAGAACGATTGCGCTAAGCGCAGCTTATATTCAGGATTATAGGCTCTGTCGCACACACCGCAGGAAACTGTGCGCGGGTAGCGCTTTACCCGGGGATACTCTTTGCCGCAATGGTCACAAACATAGATATACTTTACCGGCCGGGTTTCGCGTAAGGCGCGTTCGCGGCGGGCAGTTTCATCTGCAAGCAGTGTGCGCAAAGCATCTGGCGCATACCCGGTTATTTTCGCTTCATCGGTGGCAATCGCGTCTGAGCCATGACAGTGATGCTTGCGAGGATTACCCTTAAACCGATCGGATAAATGGATTAATTCATGCGCTACGGTCACTTCTATACCCATGGGCAGCAAATCTTTTTCAATGAAAATGAGATGCCGATGACGTTTTTTTGAGGATGATTTTTTAGAATTCGCCGGAGCAGAACCAAACCCAGGCAAAACCAGCTGCCCGGCAGAATCCAGCAGCGAAAGTTCAATTATTGGCTGGGCTGTTTGCGATTGGGTTAACATCGATTGCGATACATCTTCTGTTACGTTTGAAGATGATGAATGCGGCATATAGCAATAGCAGCCAAGCGCCAAAGAATTTAGTCGCCGGCCTGTCCACTTTGCGTATTCACGGCGATCGTTTGTAATTGCTAAATTAGCAAGTTCATTTTCCGGCAGACCGAGTTTTGCCCAATAATGACGAAGCCAGTATTGGGCGTCTTCAGTAATATGCAGCGCAGGCAGCGTTTGAAATTGGGGTGGCGCCACAGCGGCAGTCTTTTTTTTGGTAGTTTTTTGAGTCATCTTCAGATAATTCCCGGCAAATTGATGTTTTAAGTTCTGGCGGCAGCCTATGAAGGAAAGTATTACAGGTATATGCTTTTCTCTCAGCAAGAATATTGTGCAGCAAAACAAGCACAGATCGCTGAAAGGTTATGGAATTCTTTAATAAGACACTTTGCAAGCGCTTGTGCTTTCCATGGGATACATATCTGTGAATAAAGCAGTAAGTTAGCTGCAGATATTTTGGAAAGCAACAAAAAATATACGCTACTATCAGTATAAAACCGGCTGCAACAGTTCGTGTGTTTTTCACCCAAAAGTATTATATACGTTTGCCGTAGCAGCAACTTGCTCTGAATTATGGCGCCTTATATGCTCTATTCTTAATAGACCTGAGCATACGTACAGCATAAAGCAGGAAACGCAAGTAGAAAAGGAGAGCAAAAATGGGGCCATATCTCTGTATTGCCAATACTACACGTAATCAAACATTAGCCCAAAAAGCAGAATTAGCAAATAACCCTTTGCAGCGGCTTGTCGGATTACTCGGAAAATCCATGTTAAGCGACGACGCCGGTTTAGTTATTATGCCATGTTCCGGTATCCATACCCTTGGTATGCGTTTCGCAATCGACGCGCTTTACATCGACTATGATAACCGTGTACTGCGCACAGTAAGCAAAATGTCGCCTTGGAAAGTTGCTCCGGTTGACGCGCGCGCCAGTTATATCATTGAACTTGCCGCAGGTGTCATTGAAAAAACCGGCACGCAGATCGGTGATAAAGTTACTGTGTCTTCAGTATGATCTCTTTATTTCTGGATATTCTTTTCCCGCCTGCCTGCGCCGGATGCCGCATTCATAAAGGATCTTTGCTGTGCCGGCAATGCGAGCGCGCTATTATGACTGCCCGCATGCAAGAAAACCGCTGCCCGGTATGCGACCATCGACTGGAAGGTTCTGCATGTGAATTTTGCGCAATTCAGCCGCTGGCGTTGCGGCAAATTATTTCGCTTGGCCCATATGAAGGTGTATTGCAGAACAGCATTATGGCGTTTAAATTTCGTAAACAAAAAAGGCTTGCCGCAAATCTCGGTCAGCTTATGGCAGATATATTACTTGCAAATTGCAAAACACACCCCGATTGCATCCTTTTTCCTCCCATGCAGAAAGACCGTTTACAAGAAAGAGGATATAATACGGCGGAACTTTTAGCGCGCACTATCGGCAGCGCAGCGCATATACCTGTTTGGGATATATTTG
The DNA here is from genome assembly GCA_021778805.1 of Chloroflexota bacterium. Taxonomy (GTDB): domain Bacteria; phylum Chloroflexota; class Ktedonobacteria; order Ktedonobacterales; family JACDGC01; genus JAJYBV01. Next base: position 9,115 of record JAJYBV010000087.1, read on the forward strand.
GCAGATCGCGTACAGCGCCGCCGCAGCGAACTTTAGGCAGGGCAGAACGCATAACCAATGTGCAGCAATTATTTATAATAAAAAAAGATCTACAGCTTTTACCGGGAAAACATATTGTCATTGCAGACGATGTCACCACAACCGGATCTACGCTCAACGCATTGGCGCAAGAATGCTTAAACGCAGGCGCGGCTGCCGTCGTGGGGATTACAGCCGCATATCCCGCCGCTAAATGGTGAAAAGATATACTGCCAGAGATCCTAGAGATATTGCAACTCGCGCATATTCATGTTAGCATACATCTGAGTAAAAGATTTCTTGGGGAAATTGTATCATGCAAAAAGAAGAACTTCAGGCTCGGCTCAACGCAGAAAGAGCTGAATTACCCGGTAACAACGACTCAGTAGAAAAGCGCTTTAAAGAAATTCAAGACGAATTGGCAAAACTTGATCTTCAGCCTTCTGCAAGTACAATCGAAACCAGAACCCAACGGTATCAACGCGAGCAGCGAATAAAATCACTGCGAAAACAACTCGATCGTAACGCCAGATATCCCATGCAAAAACGTGTGAAGCCACAAAAAAACACCATTTTGGTTATTGGCACACTCGTGTTTATGGTTGTAATTATCACGGCGTTTGGTGGGGTTGTACTCAGCAAATATATTGGGAAGCAAACGACGGTAAGCAGTGTAACAGATCAGTTTTGGAGCAACATGCAAACCCAAAATTATTATGCTGCGCATGCTGCGATAGATCCTCGGCTGGATACTCCGCTGGAATTTGACACAACCGCGCTGAATATCGATCAGGCAATGGGGGCAATAACTTCGGTGAAACTCATTTCTCCGCTGCCTGCTGCTTCCAGTACATTAGCAACGCTAACCTTTTCAGTGTCGCGCAAGGGCGGTTCCCAAATACAAAAATCTACGCTGAACATTGTTATAAAATTGTATTACAATTCGCAATACAATACATGGTATATTTATGATATTGGAAACATGCTTTCAATACCGCAATCTTGATAAGGAAAAGGGTATGCTTATGATGAGTGAGGCGTCTATGGAGGCTTTAAGTGTTTTTGCTGAAGCCGCGCAAGATTTAGTTACAGCAGGGCTGGAGGTTGCAATTGAGCGTTTTTTTATCTGCGCAGATTTTTGCAACCAAAGCGCTGAAAAATCTGTTCAATCCGTAAGTTTGCAGCAATTAGGCCATAAACAATCATATTCGCACGATCTAAGGTCACTCGGAGATGCAGTCCATGCGCCGGAAAAGATATTACAAGCGTTGGCGGAACTGACACCGTTTCATCCGGAAATATTTTATGCGCAATACCCTTCGGAAATTGCCGATGACCACGTAAGTTTCGAAACCGCCCAGCATTTGCAGGCGCAATCCAGGCTTATTTTGGATTGGGCGCGATCTATAGTAGTTGCAGGCGCATAACGGCGGCTGCTTGCTTTTTCTGATACGTTATATTTGAAATGGTTAAGGAATTATGCGCAATCAACAGTATATGTTAACAAGAGAAAACAGATTGAAATATACCATATATATGGCGTCTGTAACCTCTCTCATTTTGCTTTCAACGCTGCTGGCAGGCTGCGGAGGCGCGTTATCTGTGCCCAGCACAAATAGCTCCAGCGGAGGGCAAGTTATCAATATAAACAATACGGTAACCCCTGTTCCTACATTCCCGCCGGTAACTATGGGCGCTTGGGTTTCCGACCAATCGCCGTATTTTGGGCAAACAATATACTTGTACGCCATTATACGCACACACACGCTTACCGGGCCCCCTATGCCGCCAAACCCTCCTGTGCAAGTATCCATCACCAGCGGGGCCTCCTCGCCGCCACAAACAACCGATCCTAACGACGGTATTGCGGTGTTCGCAATTCAGGCAAACGCACAACCAACACAGCCACAGGTAATATACTTAACCGCTGTAGTTAATGGGACAACGTTAACTGCGTCCACTTTCTATACAACATTGCCAACAGCGCCGCCAGCTACAACGCCAACCGCTACTTCCACGGCCGGAGGCTAAATATAGAGCGTTAAAGACCTGCGCAAAAAAGATCAATGAGCCGATCGCCATTCGATTGGCTCATTTTTGCTATAACTTTTGTGGAAGAAGCTATGCAGCTTGCGACCTAGTTGAAGAATTAAAAGAATCTCCAGACAACATAGTTTTCCTCTGCGTATCAGCAAAAGTAAACATATTTATAGAATCGGATAAACTTTCAGTAATATCTTCCAGTTGTTTGCTCGTAACAATCGTTTCTTCAACTTGTGCAGCCATTTCTTCGGCAGCAGACGCCACTGTTTCAGAATTCGATGAAGTATTCAAACTTAGTTGAGTAATTTCAGAAATTTTGCTATTTACTTGTGCAATTTCTGAAGTAATATAGATGGTCTTTTCCTGAGTTTGCGTCATGATTTCTACACCTTGCGCTACTTGTTGCACACCTTCTTCCATTGAAGATACCGCCTGAGCCGTTTCTAATTGTGTTTCGTGAATAATGTTCGCAATTTCTTTGGTTGCTTCGGAGGACCGTTCAGCTAATTTCCTAACTTCATCAGCAACAACCGCAAAACCTCTACCTTGTTCTCCGGCGCGCGCAGCCTCGATAGCTGCGTTTAAAGCCAGTAAATTTGTCTGTTCTGCAATATCATTAATCGTTTGAATAATTTGGCCGATTTCATCGGATCTTTCGCCTAATCTCCTTATTTTATTGGAAGTTGTTAAAGTGCTTTCCTTAAGTCGCACTAAGGTTGAATTCGCCTGTTCAGACATATGCTGCAGATTTTCACTTGTTTGCATTAAAGAACTTAATGAATTGGTTTCATTTTGCAAATGCGAAGATTGAGCGCTAGCGTCTATAGAAACCTGCTGAATTGTTCTTGCTACCTGTTCGGTTGCTGCTCCGCTTTGTGAAGCCGCCATCGCGATACGGCTAGCTGAGTTTTTAATAGAATCACCATTTGATTTTACATTTAATACTAATTTTTCTAAATTAGTAATCATTTTCTGCAGGCCGGTTACCGCATGGCCAACTTCATCATTGCTTTGATATTTTTGTAACAAAGCAGAATCAGCATATAATTTACCTTGCGCAATATTGTCCTGAGTTTGCGTTACAAATTTCAAAGCTTGAGTTAATCGCCCAGTTATGCTTAACCCAATATAAATAGTAAAGAGTAGCGCAATACCAAGAATTAGCAGAAATAACACTAAACTTTGGTTATAACTGTTTTGTGAATTTTGATAATTTTGCTGCCCTTGTTGGTAAGCATAATTCAAAATACCGTTTACTGAATTGGATAATGCTTGAGACTGTGGTACCCAAGTTGAGTGCAACAATACCAGCACTTGTGCGTCTCCTTGCGGAGTGTTCATACCGGCGTACATCTCAAGATTATGCAATGTAGTTATCCAATTGGCAATATCTGTGTTAAATGTGTTGACCAGTGGCTGCTCTGATGCCGCATGCGAATAGTTTTGAAAAACTCCGATTGCTGCATTTAAATTTTGCTCATCCACTTTTTCCGCTGCATGGTATTTTTGAATCCAAGTTTGATCTACTTCAATTACCGCTTGACGAAAATCGCGATCCAGCGCTTTTACATATCGGTTAATATTCTCAACAGCAATGATATCACGGATGTTCGTATTCACAATAGTTTGAGTTTGCGCCTGCTGATTGTAAAGATTGTAGACGCCAATTGTCCCTACTAAAATCATTGCGATTCCTGAAATTGCAATGAGGGCAAATAATTTGTGCTTCACGCTAAGGTTGCTCATGTGTAACTCCTGCTGGTTTTTGTCAAATGGAGCGGTTTCGTAACGTTTTTTGTTACATACTCGCTTAAATATTCTTTCAATTATCTAATTCGGAGCTAAAAAATATTTCTTAATGCTCATTTTTAAATTTTAATTATTCACTCACCTTACGCAGGATGAGCAAAAAGGAACAAAATGAGGCATACTAAAAGCAGAGAGAAGCACAAAGGGAAACAAGTATGGCAAAACACAAATCAACAGCCCAGCAAGAGGA
>JAJYBV010000088.1 GCA_021778805.1 Chloroflexota bacterium
ATGATGTTCGTTTTGTGGCCGCGCGGCCACCAACGCCTGGGGATTCACAAGGGGCGGTAGCCCCTTGTGCGGGGTTTGGGGTGTCCCCAAAAACTATTTATAAAAATAAAGCACTGCGCGATCACAACTGAGGCAATGCAATCCGGTAGGGGCAACAATTGCGGTCGGATAGCATACCACTCAGGTATATCTTGGCTCACTTACACAGAGTTTTGAGTACATCCTGAGTAGTTACTGTTTAAACTGCGCAAAACAGCGCTTTTAAATATCTTGACTCCGGCATCGCCAGTATCACTGGATGATCGATTCCGTGTTCCATTTCCTGGAATATCCGCAATGGGGTTTTATTCGCTTTCACACTGGCGTCTATAACTGTTTCGCGGAACTCCTCCAGTGAAATAGTTCCCGAACACGAGCAAGTAAGCAATAAACCTTTTTCTGCTGTAAGTTCCAAACCAAGTTTATTCAGTTTTTTATAAGCGCGCAGCGCCTGTGGCTTATCTTTCTGAGATTTGGCAAACGCCGGTGGGTCGAGAATCACGATATCAAATTTCTCTCCGCCGGCAACCATACGCTCCATTTCGGTAAAAGCGTCTCCCACAATAAATTGGCTTTGCTGGGGATCAAATCCGTTCAGCGCCATAATGTCTTTAGCCAAAGCAATTGCCGGCCCCGATTGGTCGACGCTGGTAATTTTCTGCGCTTGGTTCAGCGCCGCCATAACACCAAATCCACCGGAATAACTGAACATATTCAAAACCGATTTACCTTTGGCTAATTGGCCGATCAATTTGCGTTTATCGCGCTGATCAAGAAAAAATCCGGTTTTTTGACCTTTTTTAATATCCACGCGAATCGTTGCGCCATGCTCTTGTATATCCACAAAATCGGGTGTTTCACCCCACAAATCATGTGGAAACTCGCGTTCCAGCCCTTCACGGGTGCGGCCAAAAATGTCATTGCGAGCAAAAATTCCTTTGGGATGCAGTTCCGCAACCAAAGCTTCAATAAACAACCCTTGCAAAGCGTCGGCTCCTGCGGTAGAAAACTGCACGGAAAGATAATCGGCGTATGTATCTGCAATAAATCCCGGCAGCAAATCTCCTTCAGAATGAATAAGCCGATATGCGTTGGTTTGCTGCTGCTCTAAAGATTCGCGCAGACGCTTCGCGCGGCGGATTCGCGTTTTAAAAAAATCCAAATCAATTGGCTCATCTTGGTTCATTGTTAAAATACGAATCGCAATATCCGTTTCTGCGTTATAGTATCCACGACCCAAAAATGAATTATCCATGGCGTATACATCCACCAAACCGCCGCGCGAAATCTGCGGCAGCGGGGCCTGTATAGCGCCGGAAAATATCCATGGATGGCCGCGGATAATATCTTTTTCTTTGTGGGCTTTCAGCCGCACCATTGGTAAAGTCATTTTTTAAGGTTTCTCCCAGATCTGCTTTATTGCGCACATTACAGGCTATGTATATCTTTGCGCCGCCACACACACTATCGCAGAGCACACAAAACAGATGACGGCAAACAGCGACACAAGCTCAATATGGCTAAGTGACCAGGATATCCAAGCAAGTAATCCCAGCGCGGCAAAAAACAAACTATAGCGAAAAATATTCAGTGAACCGACCCATTCTATTTGAAGCGATCTCTTTGTCCACGTTGGCAATTCAGGCGCGATTATCCCAATACCGGCAAATACTATTGCGGCAGTGGCGGCAAAAGTTGTTCCTAACGTTATGGCGCCGATATATACCATGTACAGCGTAATAGCCGCAGGCAAGCCTCGCGCCGCCGCGCCAGCCCATATTTCAAGGCGCGAAAGTGGCGTTTCCGGCAGTTGCGCAGATGATACAGGCAAATCATTCCTTGAATCAGCAGCCGGCGCGGAGTTTTTTTGCGGATCCGCTTGAATCGGTTTCTGAGTGATTGTTGGCGCGGCCATTGCGCGCGCAGGGCGCCGGCTTTGCGGACGCGAATTTTTTCTGCCAGATTTACTCATATGAAATTCAATTTTCCAAAATGAAATGAAAAAACTATATGGGGCTATTATAGCATATTTCCAGCAAATCCGCCTGCTCCAAGGCGCAAAATGAACTTTACTATTTTAATCAGGATGAAGACCAACAGAGCGGAGTACATTGAGTATCCCATAGTGACTGTTGTTGAACAATCACTGCACGGTACACATGGATGGAGGTGGGGAAACAAGCCACACGATTCATCGTGTGGTGTTCGTTTTGTGGCCGCCTTGGCGCCTACATCGCTCCGAAGCACAAGCGCCGCCACATATCGTTTATTTTGGGAGGCGCCCCAATCCCCGCGCAAGGGGCTGCCGCACATTACCTATCCCTGGTTATGCTGGTATATCTTATCCCTCTTTAATTGTTAAAGTTCATGGTGCGCGCACAAGCCAAACGGCGCAAGGAATGAACCAAGCGCCGTCATATTCAATTTGCTACTATATAAAATGGGTTCGCAAGTTATTCGCCTTGCCGCTGAACTCCGGTAAATGCCCAAGCGCCAACATGCAGCGCAGGCGCGGCCACTGCCATATAATCACGTGAAAGCAGTTGTGTTGCTCCAAGACTCTTCACTTGATTTAATGCGTCCCATATACCTTGCACAAATCGCAGCGGGCGAACCGGCTTTGTTAATTCACCATGTTCAATTAAAAATGTGCCGTCACGAGTCATCCCCGTAAACACCGCTTTGGTTGGGTGCACGATATTTGTATAGTGGAAACGAGTAACATAAATGCCGCGTTCAACTTTGCGGATCATTTCTTCTACCGAGGAATCTCCGGCAGATAGCGCTAAATGCAACGGCGCAGGACCAAAGCGGTTTGGCGCGGGCAGCGCATTGCCGGTGTTTTGTTTTCCTTCTAAATTTGCATTATAGCTGTCATATGTTACGGCCTTTGCCACGCCACCTTCAATAATGGCCAGCTTTTGTATCGGAACGCCTTCAAAATCAAAGCTGAATCGTTCCGCTAATGGGTGCGCTGGATCGTTCACCAAGGTGATTCGGTTGTCGGCCACTTGCTGACCTAATTTACCAACCAGCGGTCCGCTGCCTTCGCGCTGCGACTGTGCGTTCAATCCCATAAAATTCAGGTTTTGAATCATTTCGCCAACCGCATACGTATCTAAAACGGTTTCATACTCTCCAAGATCCGGAATAATCGGATTTTGGCTGCGCGCCGCTTTTTCCACAGCTTCGCGAGCCATTGCCTCAAAATCGAATGTTCCGGCGTCAACATTCATGCGCTGCGTATACCCCGAACCATCATTATCGGCCATAACAACGGCGTGAAATTCGCTTTCAGTCCTCGGTTCGTAGGCCCACACACCCAAAGAATTGGCGACTGCAAAATACGTTGCATTCGTTTCAAATGCGCCGGCAGCCTCGAAACCTCGTTCTTTTGCAAGCCTGATAACAACATCAACCGCTTTGGCGCGCGCTTCCGGCGTATACGCAGCTGTTGCGGGGCTAAACGTTTTTACATAGGGTATCGCAATAGGGCCGGGAAGTGAAACCCATTCCGGATTTTCCGGCTGCAATTTGGCAATTGCAATGGCTTTTTCAACCGTTGCCTGCAAAGTTGTGTCATCTAAAACATTTGCAGACGCAACACCAACTTTTTTACCTACAACAACGCGAATATTCACCTCTGCGTTTTCCTCTGCCACATTTTGGTGTATGTGGTTTACAGCAAACCGAGTCAACGCGCCATGTGTGCCCATAAACAAAACTTCTGTTTGATCCGCCGTTGAATATCGCAGAACCTTTTCACAAAGCGCACGAATCGCTTGTTCATTCATTTGCATGATAATTCTTTTTTCCTTTCAGTTACTTCAACGCGCTTACGCCAACTCGAACATTGCGGAACCGCGAGGGAGCCGCGCCATGACCGGTGCGCATAGTTTGCATAGGTTCACCTTTGCCGCAATTGGGGGTGCCCCAAACCGTCCAGTAATCGGCGTTGCACACAGCGTCGCAGCTGCGCCAAAACTCCGGCGTAATACCGGTGTAAGTGGGATTTTTAATCATGGCTCCGAGTTTGCCATTTTTAATTTCCCAACCTACTTCAGTAGCGAATTGAAAATTCAGACGCAAATTATCAATACTCCATGAACGGTTCACACTCAAATAAATGCCGTCTTCGGTATCTGCAATTAAATCTTCCAATTTCCAAGTTCCCGGCAGCAAACTCACATTTGTCATGCGAATCATCGGCAGCCGGTTCCAGTTATCGGCGCGCACACAGCCATTGCTGGAAAGTCCTAAATCCGGCGCGGTATCGCGAGACATTAAATATCCGGTAAACCTGCCGTTGGTAACAATATTTGTGCGCTGCGCAGGCACGCCTTCATCATCCCAGCCAAAAGTTCCCAAACCGCCGGGCGTAGTAGCGTCGGCTACGATATTCACAAATTCCGAACCATAGGTAAAATTGTTTAATTTATCGGTGGTTAAAAAGCTTTTCCCAACAAATCCGGCTTCCATTCCCAAAACACGGTCCAGCTCAATCGGGTGGCCGCAGCTTTCGTGTATCTGAATTGCCGTTTGCGGGCCATCAAGAATAATGGTTGTTACTCCGGGTTCCAATTGTTTTGCGGTCAGCAATTGCACAGCTTCTTCGGCTATTTTAGGGGCATGCCCAACCAAATCCATCGCCTCGATAATCTCATAGCCTGTAGCGCCGGCCTGCCGTCCAAAAGAATTTGGATAGCTGCGCTGCTGCAATTCGCCGCTTTGCTCATCTACCGCATATGCAGTAATGGCAGCGCCGCAATCGACCAAAACTTGTTCAACATCGCTGCCTTCAGAGGAAACAAATATTTTAGATTCCCGGCCATATTCAATATTGCCGGTAGTTACGGCTATACCCTTCACGCTGCGCATAGCGGCATCGGCGCGCAAAAGCAGATCTACCTTTTCATTTAATGGAACCAAAAAAGGATCTTTAGCCATTGGGGTACTAAATTTGCCAACTTGTTTTTCCAACGGAGATAATACCGCTGGTTTACCGGCAGATAATGCGCTGGCTTTAGCGATTGCAACGGCGCGCTGTGCGATAACATCGGCTTCTGGCATTGCCACAATTGAACTGCTGGCAAAGCCCCAAGCGTCATTCACTAAAACGCGGATATTTATACCTTGCGATACCCCACTGGTTATACCATCAACAACACCATTTTTTACCGCAATAGATTCTGTAGCTCGTTCCATATAACGCGCGTCGGCGTAAGATGCGCCAAGCTGTTCGGCGATTGCAAGCGCGCGCTGTAGAATATCCCTCATAACAGACACCTTTCCCTGCGCGCGGAAACGCGCATGATTTCGGCGGCGCATTTTGCTGTCTTTGCCGCCCTATCTGCGTTATACCATAGAATCTATCTCTTGCGCTAGTGTTTGGAAGACGTGTATCATACTAGTAGGAGATAAGTTATATATGAATCTTACAAATACACCGGCGCAAACTTCAATTTGGCGCGCTATTCGCGGGTTCAGCCCCGATTTACGTAAATTTCTGCTGTTTGCCACCTTCAGCGGTATCGTCAGCGGGGCTATTATCCTCGATTTTAATTTATACGCAAGCGCATTGGGGTATTCCAATATTACCATCGGCTATCTTAACGCCATCCGATCGTTAGCAACTTTTTTTATCGGTTTGCCCAGCGGTTTCTTAGCAGATCGATTCGGGTACCGGCCATTTTTATTCTTTGCCATTGTAGCCATGTTTTTAGCGCCATTCACACTTATTGTATTTCCGGCGCAAATCAGCTGCATACCCTATATTATTTTATTCAGTATGGGGTCTTCCTTGCTGTGGGTTATCAGTTTGCCCATTTTAGCTGGGTTAAGCGCACAAAACGAGCGAGTGCACACATTCAGTGTAAACGCTTTTATTACTACAGCCAGTTTCGCTGTGGGGAATTTAGTTGGAGGCTATGCGCCAGAGCTGCAGGCGCGCCTATTCAATGGGAATCCCAATGATCCTGCAGCGCTGCGAACAACTTTTTTTGTTGCCGCTTTTATCAACCTGATCATGTTTTTTATCGCGTTAACCGTACATTTGCCGCGTAACACATACACCCGCGCGGAAAATGGCGGCGAAGCAAATGCTAACCAACAAAAAACTTTTTGGGGTAAACAAACTCTGCTGATAAAATTTATCATACCGTCTGCATTAATCGGCTTGGGAGCCGGCGCATTTATCACCTTTCAGCAGCTATATTTCCATCAAAGATTTCATCTGGATCCGGGGCCGATTGCCAATATTTTAGCAATCTCACAAGTAATTACTGCTATTGCAATCCTTGCTGCTCCTTGGCTTTCCAAACATTTAGGCAAAGTAAACGCATCGCTGATAACGGAATATATTTCCATACCATTTCTCATTATCTTAGGCTTTACTTATAACTTTACAGAAGCGCTAACCGCATTTTATATCCGCGGCGCGCTGATGAACATGAACAGCCCAATTACCGACGCTTTAGCAATGGATTTACTGCCAGCCAATCAACGCGGCAAATTCACCAGCATACAAAACGCCATGGGAAATCTTGGCCGCGGCGGTTTAGGCCCAGCAATCAGCGGATGGCTGCAAGCATTAGGCGGATATGGCGCAGCGTTTTCCTTTACCGCCATCACATATTTTATTGCCGCAACTCTATATTTCCGCTTCTTCCATGCGGTAGAGCCGGAAACACAGCTTTTTGGCTGGTTTGCCAAGCGCAAAACCGCTGACGCACGACGATAAAAAATCACATAAAAAAATTCTGTCCGGAAACAGTCCGGACAGAATAGCTTTGTACAAATCGGATTTTTTTGGAGGCAGAAGCTTACATGCCTTTTCCGGTTTGCGCAAGGGTCGGCAATGTGGTTTTCGTTGTTTTTGTGGATACGCGGTTTAACGCATACATGAACACATATCCAAGAACAAGCACAGCGCCGGCAATCGACACCCACATCAAAAACAAGGCATCATTAACATTAAACGATGTGGTGAAGAAATTCATAAAGTTTGTCAAAGCTGGCTGAGATGTTGCTTCAACAGCAAATACCTGCGGGCCATAATACAAGGTTGCGCCAAGAACTAAAAACGCTGTTACGAGGCGATAGCCCTGCACATTATCGTCTGTCGGACGGGTAATTTTAATAGCTAACGCAATCAACAAAGACAAGGTCGCCAAAGAACCGGTTAAGGGCAGAGCAGAACCTGCAACAATATTTGGCTCAAAGAAAATCCAGCTTAACCCAAAGGTTACCAGCATAGCGCCATCACGCACTAACAAATAAGACATCCACCACACATCGGCGCCAAGCCGCAAGCCGCAGCGGCGCAGAGTGCGCACAACATATGGCCGGCCAAGGTGCAGCATTAAAGCGGCAGTCCACAAAACAGGCAAAAACGCAACAATTGTACTAATAAACCAAGTTTGCCCGCCTTGAACCAAAGCCTGTGTAATAGCATTGGTTACATCTGTTGAGGACAGCCCTGACGGCGTCTGTGAAGCTAAGCGCACAACAGAATGGAGAATATCTGGTGAAAGAAACATTTTCAAAAACTCCTCATTGCATCAAAAATTTGATGATTGAACTTTCTTTATTATTTGGTTTCCGCTTCAGGCTGCCCGCCGGTGCGCATTGCGTAAAACGTCGCAACAGCGCCCATAACAGCAAGAATCGCAACAGAAATATATGATATGGCAACCGCTGTTACCTGATTTGTGCTGGTAACCAAATCATTAGCTAAAGTTCCCGCATTACCTGCGGCAATGTTATTTGCCTGAACACCTAATACGTAGGGAATAAAATAGAAGGCTGCGCCTAACCCAAGCAAAAGGGTTACTAATCGATACAAGTTCGGATTTGAATCTGCGTCACCCATCAATTTAACCAGCAATACACCAAACAGACATACTGCAGCTAATCCGCCGGTAATCGGCAAATTATCGGTTATCACAACGTCGGGGAAAAAGAACATAAAGCTCATTATAACTCCGCTGATAACCAGAAAATCGCGTACTGCGATGAAAATCAGCCAAAGGAGGTCGGCGCCAAGGCGAAGGGTAAATTTATCAATCATATCAAGAATATAACCGCGCCCCAAATGCAAACCAATCAATGCAATCCAAATAACAGGCAGAACAGCGGCTAAGGTACCTTCAAGAAATTGCTCACCGCCGGCGTTGATACCGCCGATGATGCCGGTTGTTAAATCTTGAACACTAATTGCGGTAAAAAACATCTCATGTCTCCTCAAAGAGTATTGCGCTATCGCGCTTTCACTGGTTCTTGTATAGTGTTAATAGTCGGGCAGAGATAGGAGAGGTCGCAGCGTAAACATCGAGACGCTTCACGCCGGGCTTCTGATTCAGTGAACCCTTTTGCAAATTCTATTGAACGTGTTCGCGCTTCAGCTTCCGAACGCAACGGCATTTCTGCGCGTTTAGATGCGCGAATATCTATGGTAATCTTGCCGCTGGCCGGCAAATAAGAATGTGTTTCAAATTCGTCATCAGGCATTTCACGAATATCTTTCGGAGACATTTTACGTAAAAATGCATGAATCGATTTTGCAGCCTGACGGCCATGCGCTGCCGCTGCAATAATGGATTTGGGTCCGTAAGTAACATCACCTGCGGCAAATACTCCATTTGACGCTGTCGCTAATGTTTCGGTGTTCACAGTTAACCCGCCCCATTCGGCGACTTCAATGCTTGTGCCTTGCGGCAGGAACGAAGGATCCGGCGCTTCACCAATAGCTAAGTACACGGTATCGGCGTTCATATAATATTCCGATCCCGGCGCTGGCACTGGTCTGCGTCTACCTTTGCTATCTGGCTCGCCTAAAATCATTTTCTGGCAATAAATTTTGGTCAGTTTACCGTTTTCACCTTCAAATTTCAAAGGTGTTGTTAATTCATGAAGTTGTATGCCTTCTTCGATCGCGGCGCGCACTTCTTCGGCCTGAGCCGGCATTTCAGCGCGGGAACGCCGATACAGAATATGCACTTCAGAGGCGCCGGAACGCAAAGCTGAACGCGCTGCGTCCATAGCTGTACTACCACCGCCAACTACCACGGTTACTCCTTGAACTTTGGTGTCCGCTTTCAGGTTATATTCTTTCAGGAAATCTGTTGCAGGAACTACGCCTTTCAGATCTTCTCCCGGAACACCTAATTTCTGGCTGCGCTGCGCTCCAACAGCTATCAAAACTGCGTTGTGCTTCTTTTCAATATCTGTCAGCGAAATATCTTTGCCGACTGCGGTATTTAAAATAATTTCAACACCATAATTGCGAATTGCATCAATATCGCGGTTCATTTCTGCGCGCGGCAAGCGATATTCAGGAATACCAATAGCCATCATGCCACCGGCAACCGGCATAGCGTCATAAACGGTAACTTTATAGCCACGGCGAGCTAAATAATAGGCTGCGCTTAATCCGGTAGGACCGGCTCCAATTATTCCAACAGTTTCGGTATAGCTTTTGCGCGGCGGAGGAATAACTCTTTTATAAGATTTTGTATGATCGCCGGCAAATCTTTTCAGATCTTTAATTGCTATTGGCTCATCAAACTCACCGCGCCGGCAAGAATCCTCACATGGCGCAGTACAAACTCTGCCACAAATTGATGGGAACGGGTTCGGTTCAGAAGCAACTTTAAAGGCTTCATCATATTTCCCATCCGCAATTAAACTGACATATAATCCTGCGTTTGTTCCCACCGGGCAAGCTGCCTGACAAGGAGCGCGCAGATCTTCGGTGCGGTCGCCCAGCCATGTGCGCCACGCCTGCCATGTGCCTTGCTTTTCGGCAACACGCCATTCATGGTCTTCACCCCACGGCGCTTCACCGGGTTCTTCGGGGAATGCACGGGTATAAGCGTTTAGCGGCTGCCACACGCCATCTTCCGGCACATGCGTTATAGGACCGCTTTTTGCAAAAGCGACCGGGATTTTAGAGCTTGTGATGGTAATTGCATTAGTTGGGCACTCTTGTGCGCAAACATTACAACCCACACAAGTATTAACCTGGATCGGGGCAAGCATCATATAGTCTCTAGCTGCATTTACCCCAGGCACTGGGGTAAGCAGTTCACTTTTTTTGCCTATCTCTCCGGTTCCGGATGGGCGAGTCATATCCAAACATCGTACTGGGCAAAGGTCCATACATATTCCACAATTTATGCATGTCACATCATTCACATTAAATTTGTACGCCAATCCAAAACCTCCTTTCGCGGTTTAACCACGTATTCGGCCTCACTTGGATATCACAATTCCAACGGGTCTGCACTAACTATACAAAATGAGTATCCCAAACTAATCTCAAAACGCTGTGAAATATCACAAACAATTCTCAGATTTTATTTTTTGGGACACAAAAATGGAATTTGTTTCCATTCATATCACTTTTTGTTAGTATATAGTATCGGTAGCTACAAAAAATTCATTAGAACCTTTGCTATTCTACCTGAAGCGCATATGAGGGGCCTTCATATAACAATGGCGAATCACTGCGCGAGGATATGATCTTTTGCTGGGTAACAATCACCCAAAGCGCAAAAAGCGGTAAAATCGATATATAGGTAATCAGCGCACGCCGCGCAAAGAATATTGGAATCAGCGCAACTATCAACCCATCATTCCGATATCCGCGCCGCAGTATATGGTACGCCAGCAAACCAACCCATGCGCCAAACTCTAATATTGAGTACACAATCGGAGGAAACAGCGGCAGTGCCCGCCCGATTGAAAGCGACACAAACCCAATTCCTACCGGAAACATTGGGTCTGCCATTGGCACAAACATGCTTTGCAGCCAAGACTGCGGCGACGCCAAGATAAACGGTATATTTGGCAGCAGAAAAAAAACGGCAAGCCAGATTGCGCGAATTGCCGCTTGCCGCATTCCAAATTTTTTCCACGAATATATCAGATAAAATGGCGCAAAAAACCATGCAAGCTGCTTTACTGCGCATCCTATCCCCATCATTGCCGCAGAAGTTTTTGTGTTGGTATTCCAGCGCCAAGCTGCCAGCACAAACACAAGCGCCAATGCGTCAAACTCAGTAAAAAAAGTGGAAGCCATAGCCATTGCTGCCGCTAATACAGTTATTTTGCTGCCCGCCGGCGCCTGCTGCACGATCAATCCGATAATAACAAATGTCGCCAAAATATCTAATAGTGCAATCGACGGAAGACCAGCCCACACCAACGGCACAGCCAGCAAAAACGATCCAGCCGGATAATTGTGCCCGGTGCGGGGATCCCATTCGGGTCCGCGCGCTAAGGGATTGAGCGCTTCAATATGCATTAATGCGTCAACTTGATTTTGAGAAGGATAGCACAACGGGCAAATAGAAAACGCGCCGCGCTGCAGTGGTGTGCTGCCCATTTTCGGCCATATTAAAGCGGCCCTCCAAATAATAGAAGAATCAGTATAAGGATTCACGCCATGCAAAACATCCAACGCGGATAAATGCAGGTACCCCAGTGCGTCTGCATGATAGGAAGAGACTGCTGCAGTATCAATGATAACAGATGTGGAAAAAACACCCCACAGCAACAGCGCCACCATCGCTGTTGTATTCGCTGCGCGGCCTTTTAGCGCCACTGGCCTTTTTCGCCATAGCGTTGCCAGCGGAGCAGGTATTTTCGGTAAAGAGGCCAGCCACAGCGTGGCAAAAAAAAGCACGGCGGCAGTGGGTATCGCAATTGCGGCAAATGTTTGCGGCCCGGTATTCAGCGGCAACGAGCTAGATCTCAATAAAACATACAGCAACTGTGCGGCAAAGATAACCAGCAGATATCTGGGCTGCAGCAAAATAGCAAAAGAACTGTTCTGTTTCATAGAGTCGCCTCTGCGCTAAAACAAAAATAGCGGCAGCGCAGATTTTCCGAAAATATTGCTGAAAAATCTGCCTGTTGCCCATTCATTTAAACGCAAGGCAGGCGCCAGAAAAAAACCAATATCTCATCAAACACACATATCCGCCTTGCCACAAAAAGCTATTTGACAACAGACAAAATTTTAATTATGATTTAACTATGAATACAGATTCATTTTCGGCGCAACAGCGCCACAATCGCGGATCTAACCGACGGGCGCATATGCGCGAAACGTTGCTGCAATCCGCTAAATCTATGTTTGCCGAACGCGGATACCATGACACAAGTATTGCAGAAATAACCACCCGCGCAGATATGGGGGTGGGTACATTTTATCTCTATTTCAAAGATAAGGAGGAGATCTTTGAAACTATTATCGTCGAGGGAATAGAGCATATTAAAACTTTAGTGCAAGAAGAAGTGGCTTCTGCGCCGGAGCATAAGTTTGAAACATTTTTTCGGTCTATTCTGAAGTTTGCTTATTCCGACCGGGAATTGTTCCGCATTGCTTTAACCGGTGAAGGGCAAAAACAAATCGCAGTGCGCGCATACGGTTCAGTTAACGATGGCATTATTGAATTGTTAAACGACGCTGTTGAAAGAGGTTATTTAGGAAATGAATATCCTTTGGAACTTTTGGCGCATTTCCTAACCGGCATGCTCAACCAAACGGTTATTTACTGGTTTATGTTCGATGAACCTAAATCAGACGCTATGGCAGATTATTTCATCGCGTTCCTGAAAAATGGTGTTCCCTCTGCGCTTTTTGATGTATAACTTCGCGAATCCAGGGATTCGTAAGGGGCATCTGCCCCTTGCGCGGGGTTTGGGGTGTCCCCAAATACATTTTTTATATAAAATGAAACCCTGCACGGTACACCTGAGGCGATGCAATCCAGTAGTGACGCCCCTTGCTGCCTGACTATCAATGCCGCGCGGTAACTTTTGCTTTATAGATGCCTTGTCAAAACCCCCCGAGTAGTTACTAAAATACCGTTCCCGCCTGAGTAGTTTTATACTGGCCGAGCGAGAAAACCACGAAGTCTTTAGCTTCGTGGATGAGTCGCCGTTCCTTATCCCTGTGTTTCAATGTAGTGTCGAATGACTTCTTGGCTGGCAT
>JAJYBV010000011.1 GCA_021778805.1 Chloroflexota bacterium
TGTGGAATGGCAAGCGACGACGCCGACGCGAACGGGCTCGCCTTCGGCGGTTGGGGGGATCAGGAGCCGCGATTGCACATGGCTACTCAATTGCCAACTGACCCACTAGCGCTGCAGAAGATTCTTGATTCAGCCAACGGACTTGCGACTGGAACTCACGTCCCTAAAGAAATATTTCGCGGTGTAGGTACAAGCGCCGCCACATATCGTTTATTTTAGAGCATACGCCGCACGGTACACATTAAGGCAATGCAATCCGGTAGGGGCGACCCTTGCGGTCGCCCTTGCTGCCCGGCATTCACTATTGCCCTATGGGATATTTACAATAAAAAATTTGGGGACAACCCAAACCCCGCGCAAGGGGCTGTTGCCCCTTACGAATCCCCCTGTGTACCGCGCGGTGATTGTATTTAAACAAACGCTATACGGCGCCTCCAATTACAGGAATTCGTAAGGGAGCAGTGGCGAAGTGGGGCAACAATCCGCATGATTGATTATGCAAAGTTCATTTTATGTCCGGACATAGCCAAGCGAGGCGCAACAGCGCGAAAGCGCAGATAATAATATGTGGTAGAGAAATTTGTGTAAGTTAGCGTTATCTTATCAAGATATCATGGGTGGGCAGTACAAGACTCGAACTTGTGACCTCGTCGGTGTGAACGACGCGCTCTAACCAACTGAGCTAACTGCCCATATTCATGGAAAAGCTGATACTTGGTTATATCATGCTTCGCGCCAATCTGTCAAGGACTAATTGCAAAAAGTGACTGGATGCTGCATTAGGGCCGCTAGGGCAGCCGTAAGGCTGCCCCTTTTGTATGAGCCAATAATTTCAGTACAGTTAATAGCCAAGGGTATTTGTAAACGCATTTGCAATAACCTGATACCCGGTTGATGTCGGGTGGATATTGTTAAAGAAACTGCACATCCACGTATAGCTGCATATGTTGCTGGCTTGATTAGCTCCGCCAAAAGCCGCATATACATTCACAACCGGAATGCCGTATCGAGCTGCGTCATTTTGAATATTGGTATTAAGCTGCTGCACATAAGGAATAGTGTTTGGGCATTGCTGGGCAAATGGATCATAATAATTCATCATCACCAAGTCGCCGGTGCGAACTCCGTTTACGGTTAATGCGCCGACCAATTTGGGGAGAATAATATTATTCAGATTATAATTTAAGGTATTTAGCGCGCTGGTCCATGAAGATGAAATACTGCAATTTGATGCGTTAATGTAGGGAAGCAGGTCGTTAGCGCCCATATCCAGCGTTACCGGGCTAACATTACCTTTGTGATTATTCAAGAAATTTACGGCGGCGGTTAATTGTGCGCCCCAATAATAGTTATGCAGAATATACCAATAGGGACAGTTGCCGCTAATCATAGAATTAGAAGTTTCGCCGTTGCAACCATAATTGGTGAAACTGCTTGATCCGTGATATTGCAGGTTTTGGTAGTAGAGATCTTCCACATAACCTTCATCCCAGTTTAAATCCGGCTGAAAACCGAACGCTAACGAATCGCCAAGCCCAAGGTAATATTGTTTTGCGCCAACAAATCGTGTTGCCGCATGGGCTTTTGGGGTGAATGCCAGCATTCCCAGAGTAAAACTGAACGCAAGAAGCGCCGACATTGCAATGAGGGTAATTCGGCGCAAATGTGAGCGAAGCATACCTTGCCCTTCTTTCATAGAAAATACATACCCCTTCTTTGGGGGATTATAAATGGAACGGCGTCTACGCCGTATATACTATGTTTTGTGAATTTTAACATAGTATATGAGAGAAATTTTACCATATCTTTAAGGTTTTTTCAATAGCCTAAAAAATTTGGACTTTCCCAATAAAAATTTGGGAGACGCCCCAATCCCCACACATGGCGCTACCACTCCTTACGTATCCTCAGGTATACCGCGCGGGCACATATTTCACCATCACCATCACTTTTTTTTAACAGAAGCGATATACTTGAAATATCATTCCCCAAGCAGGCGCAACCCCACGTTAAATATGTACTTTACTTTTCCCTAAAGGCGCCGAATAAAAAGAACATACGGAACTTGTGCAGACCATGTACAAGTCACATTTGTGCTTTCGTGGCATAACAAGACACTAAGGAGCAACCATGTTAAAAAAATCTTCCATTCGAGTAAATTTAACGCTGGGATACGGTATATTATTGTTAGGATTTTTTGTTGTTAGCGCAACAATGCTGGTTTCAAATAAATTTTTACTGAATACAAATCAAAATATTGCTATCAGCGGTATCCGTCAAATTGAAAACGGGCGTTTACTCGGCCTGCAATTCCGCAAAATTGATGACGGTGTTTATAATGTTGTTACTACCCCTCCACAAAGTTTTCAGCCATTTTATACACAATATCAGCAATACAAACTTACCTTCTCGCAAATGCTGAAGCAGGCGCAACAAACTAGCCCAGACGCCGCAACAACCGCAACATTGCAGAAAATTGCCTATAATTATCAACAATACATTACAACTGATGATTTAGCTATGCAGCAAATGATGAAAGGAGACTTAACAGACGGGCAAAATACATATAATAATGGAACTATTCAATCTTTCAATAACGAGGTTCATTACTTAAACAGTTATGTCCCGGAACTAGAGCAATATATTTACTCCAAAAACCAAGATTACCTAAATCAAAGCAATACATTAAACATTATCAGCTTCATTTTGTTTGTTGTATTTGCTGCAATTGCAGGATTTTTAGCATGGACGCAGCCAAGATCGATGGCCCAAAATATCCATGCCATTACTGCTATGGCTAATCAAATTACCAATGAAGGCAACTTTGATATAGTCGCTTCGGAACAAGACCCTGGTAAAAATGAAATGCTGATTCTTAATAAACATTTCGCGCAGATGGCGCAAAAGCTGAAACAAACTATCAGTTCAATTGTAGATGTAAGCGCTTCGCTGCAGCAAACCGGCGGTGTTCTGTTAACCGCTGCACAGCAAACATCCAGCGCTTCTCATCAAGTTGCCGAATCAATTACAACGGTAGCGCACGGCGCCGAAAACCAAAAAGAAGAACTTAAATCATTAGAAAATGGCATAGAAACCATCATCACCGCCAATACTCATGTACAAAATCAATCAGCTGAAACTGTTCAAAATATGCAAGTCGTCCAAAACAGCGTTAATACTGCTTCAGAAGCTATTGCGCTTCTTGGAGCAAAATCGCAGGAAATCGGCAGAATCGTTGAAACAATTACCGAAGTAGCAGATCAAACTAATTTGCTGGCGCTGAATGCAGCGATTGAAGCTGCGCGCGCTGGTGAACAAGGCAGAGGTTTTGCCGTTGTTGCTGATGAGGTTCGCAAACTTGCCGAACGATCCAGCATGTCTTCAAAAGAAATCAGTAACATCATTCACCAAACACAGGTTGAAACCGAAAAAGCCGTTACATCTATGCAATCCAGTAAAGAACTGGTTCAAACTGGTATGCAATCTGCCCAAGAAACTGATAGCTTAAGTCAGGATATGGTCCAAAAAGCGCAAAACTTCAAAACCTTTTCCGGTAAAATTCTGCAAGTCGTCAGCAATACCAATAACCAAACCGAAGTAGTTTCCGCCGCTGCAGAAGAACTTTCAGCTCAGGCAAATGAATTGCAAGATTCTGCCGCATACATCGCGCACGAAATCGAAATGCTCAACGAAGCAATCCAGGTGCTTCAAGGCGGTAATTCTCAACCAGAAAATTTCCATTCATCACAGCGATCTAAAAAAGCTGCTTAACCATTTAGTAAAAACACCGATAGATTTCTTAGCGGCGCTGATATTGCCATTTATTCAGCGCTGCTTTTACTTTGCTATCCACTCTGCTAACCAATTGACTGCGCAAGGTACATCGAATCATGTGGCGTTGGAAGAGCTATTCCTTGCATTACCCTGAGTAATTATTCATCCGGTTTTCAACAGCGTTTATGATACAATAAAAAGCAATCAAATAAAAGCCGTCTTTTCAAGGTAATGGATGGAAATGAATCTCTTTATCGCATTTGCCGCTGGTTTAGCGTCCTTTCTTTCGCCATGTGTATTGCCGCTGGTTCCATCATATCTTTTTCAGCTTGCCGGACCGGGCATTTTAGATAGCAGCGAACAACAATCATCAGTAAATATTCAAAAAAGGTTATCTGCCTTTCAGCATGCCTTATTTTTTGTAATTGGATTCAGCGCAGCATTTATTGCGCTGGGAGCAACAGCAAGCGTATTAGGCGAAGCATTGCACAGCAATCAGCAGATAGTTGAAAAAATCGGTGGCGCATTATTAGTTATTTTAGGATTAAACTACGCCGGATTTCTCTCAATTCCCTTTCTGATGTCTGATACTCACTTCAGATGGAAGCCAGGTAAAAGAACGCCATACAGTTCATTTCTTATTGGGTTGATTTTTGCTATCGGGTGGACACCATGTGTAGGTACCGTTTTGGCGGCAATTTTGGCGTTAGCAGCGCAATCTGCTACATTGGCGTCGGGGATTTCTCTGCTTGCCGCATATTCTCTTGGGCTGGGGGTTCCATTTTTATTGATGGGGCTAACATTCAGCCGCGCGCGCATACTTCTGAACAAAATTCGTCCATATACCGGTGTCATCGAACGAATTAGCGGCATTTTAATCGTCCTAATGGGAATATTCATTTTCAACGGATGGATGCTGTATTTAGATCGTTATTTTACAATTGGCAAAGTTACCTTTTGGTAAAAGATAATAAAAAAAGGAGTCATATACAATTTGTATATGACTCCGGCGTTATCCATCTCCTGCTGTCAATTAAAAAAAAGTTACTATTCTTCTGAAGCTGCTACGGAAGCGCCAGCCTTAGCTGTAGCTTCTTCAACAATTGCCTCAATCTCAGGTGTGCTGATACCAGAACTGACTGCCCAAGCATACATGCCAAATCCAAACATTCCCACAACAAGGTTATCCCACGGGAATGCCAGAACTGCATTATTTCCATTCGGGCCAAATGGGCCAAGGTAAGAAAGGAAATAAACACCAAAGATCAAAGTTAAAACCCAGTTGCCGGCGAGAACTTCTTGTTTGGATTTTTCATTAACGCCATAATACAAAGCAATTACGAAAGCAGCAACTTCTAATGCTTCTAACGCAAAATACTCAACAAATCCAATTGAGTTTGTTGTGCCAAGCGGCCCAAAGTAATTTGTTACAATCCAAACTGCAAGGAATAGCAAACCTATGATGATACCATAGGCGCGATTCAGTCCAAGTTTTTGTGGAGCATAGAACCATGTAAACAATGGCAATCCAACAAATACCGCGGCTACAATGAAAGTTAAAGTAGTGGTGCCAGACCAGTATACAATAAAGATAGACGCTAAAACGCCTAACGGAGCTATCACAGAAGCCATTGGCAGTTTATACGGCCGATGCAATGATGCAGCAGTTTTGCGTAGCACCATCAAGCTGATACCGCCAGAAACATAGGTAAGAACGGTTGCCGAGGAAATAAATCCGACCAGTAAATACCAGCTGGGAAGTGGCAGTAAGAAAATTGCTCCAAAAACTATCGAAACAATCAATGCGCCAACCGGAATACCAGTTTTTGCGTCGACTTGTTTCATAAATTTCGGTAAGTAGTCGCCAATTGCCATGCCATACACCGTGCGTGATGATGTTCCGGTATATACAACTCCGGTGCCGCTCGGGGATATAACCGCGTCGGCAATCAGGAAGAAGGCAAAATAGAACATTACAGCGAAACCAGCGGCTTGCAAATCATTAAATAACGGCGCGCTCGCCCAAGATGATGCGCTTAATCCGCCCCAATTAAAGAAACTAACTTTAGCGCTGCCCCAGTTAATTGAACCGTTAAACGCAACTTGCAGCAGTGTATACAATATCGTTGCCGCAATAACGGAATAAATAGTAGCGCGCGGAATATCCTTTTGTGGATTTTTTGCTTCGCCACCAAAATCCAGCGCTTGGCGGAAACCAAGGTAAGAGAACACGATACCGGTTGTTGGAATGGCCAGGAACATTTTATCAACGCCAAGACCAAAGAAGTTGCCACCGGTAAAATTCTGCGACTTAAACGCAAAGAACAGCAATACAATGGTTAAACCAGGTATAACAAACTTCCACCAAGTAATAACAGTATTGAAGGTTCCAAGCAACTTAACACCAAAATAATTCATCAAGAAGAACACGACTAACAGAACAACCGCAACGCCAATGCCATAAACAGAAAGCACGGTCGTGCCATTTGAAACTAGCGTTAATGATGAAAATTGTTGAAAAGTTGAAAGATAGGTAATAGCGCCTTCAGCTTCGATAGTAGGTACGGTAATTGCTGAAAGCAGATACGCCCACGCCAGCACATAGCCAGTTAAACTGCCATGCGTCATACCGGGGTAACGCACAATAGCGCCGGAACGCGGAATCATGCCGGAAATTTCGGCATAATTTAACGCAACAAATAAAATTAAAATACCACCAATTACCCATGACAGAATAACTGCCGGTCCCGCAACGCTTGCCGCTGCTATAACAGCCAGCAACCAACCGGAACCAATAATACCGCCCATGCTCAAAAAGAACAAATCTTGAAAAGAAAGCGCTTTTTTGAGTTTGCGATCAGAAAGTTCTTGTTCAGAAACAACAGGTTTTTCTAAACTGACATCAGACATGTAGTAATAACCTCCTGAGAACCCTTCTAAGAAATATGGATGCAAGATCAACAATGATCTTTTGGTTCAATGAAATATACAAATAAAAATAAACAGCATATCCCAATGAACACATGCGAGGAGATAGGATATAGCATGCAAACAATAGACCGGAAGGCAAGTTACTTGTCAACCGATTATTGAAAGTATATCAGATATTGGCATAAAATTCGGTAATATTTGACAGTTTTTTAGTGCATAATTGTCACTTTACAATTATTTTACAAATTTAGTTACAATTTTTACCCAAGTCAATCGCTTATTGCCTGTAAATAACCACTTTGGCAGTGTGTACCAACCGCGAATTATACTGATTTTTTCTAATGAATCAAAGACGAACTGTTATTTTGAACCAACTCACGAAGAGAAAATTGGCAAACTATTTTTCTTCGCAGGTATCAGAACAAATGTTAATTATCTTAATATCAATATAAGATTTATATTGATATTTTTAATAAGAATATTGTAACATACAAATAGAACTTTCGCTTCGGCGAATCAGCTGATAATTTTCTATGCGCTGGTGTCAGCTAAAGTTTCTGCGCAGATAGTCAATAAATAACATTATGTATTTTGGGGAAGGAAGTATTTCATGAGTTCAGATTCCTTTACTATCACAACTTCAGAAAACGAAGTAGAACTGATCCTAACAGATACCGAGGTCATATTGCAATTAGGTGAAAAAATACGCAATGAAGTGCGAAATGAACTGGAAGACGCTAAAGATGACATTGAGGATGCTCCAAAATTTTTACGGGGATTTATCCGCGGCGTTATGCGTATTGCAGGTAAAGCCGCTGATTTAAAGCTCG
Source organism: Chloroflexota bacterium (assembly GCA_021778805.1). Lineage (GTDB taxonomy): Bacteria > Chloroflexota > Ktedonobacteria > Ktedonobacterales > JACDGC01 > JAJYBV01. The sequence goes on from JAJYBV010000011.1 coordinate 7,536, forward strand.
CCTGCCCTGTGAGCGATATAGCTAAAGCAGACTATACCAACGGAACCATTGTTTTTACGTATTCTCACAAACCCAAGATTGCATTTGAAGATATTACTGTTGATGAACACGATGATAAAAGGCCGGCGCTGTCTTTATTTACAGAAGCCGACTCAATGGAATTTGTCAGTCGATTTAATGTGCTGAAACACAAATAAAGGCTTGAAAACACAGCCGCAACTGGAAGCTGTCACGCAATTTTAAAATAAAGTTCACCTATTTCTGAATTGCATTTTCTGATACCAGCTTCAAACTTGCGACATAAACAATACACCTCATATCTGTTGATATGAGGTGCTGCACAGTTTGGTAAAAATTAAATTTTTCCCAGTAATCTGTTAAAGAATTTTGCAAAAAAATGATATCCCAATTTCCGCAAAAAATAGCGTTCGGCGCGTTTCGGATTGCCGCTCATGATTACTTCGCCAGCATACACCGCGCTATCTACTTTGTGGACCTCTTTTGCTGCCTTGTGGCCTTCAGCAACAACATGTTTTGCTTCATGTTCTGTATGTGATTCATGTGTATGATGCGTTTTTTCATCTGCCATATTTCATTCCACTCCTATGCCATCCGAGGCATACATTTTTTGGCTGACGTATTGTGTGGTTTACTTCCCCCAACTATCTATCAGCCTTCTTAGATAATACATTATAATGAAAACTATTGGGATAGAAGTCCTAACCCATAATAAAACACTTTTTCCAATCAAGAAAATATCCTTGTCTTGTCGAAGTGAAACAAACCAAAATACAACTTGTTAATTGTTTGTAAACAACTCAATATTCGTTCCGCTTAAAAACCAGCCAGTTCCGCCTGCCATGTACACAATCAATTCTGCTAAATCTTCCGGGGTAATCATTGGCTTTAATGTTGGCGCAGCTTGTCTCAGCATTAAGGTATCTACAGCGCCCGGGCTAATTGCCGCCACACGAATACCTAATGGCCGCCCCTCAACAGCAAGCGCTTCCGTCAACCCAGCCACGCCAAATTTTGAAGCCGTATATGCGCTTAATCCGGGAAATTTCTCCACATTTTTAACACCTGAAAGTGACGAAATATTTATAATAACACCGCTTTTTCTGGGCGCCATCTGCTGGAACGCCAACTGACAGCAAAGCATCATACCGCGCAAATTGGTGTTGATAATTTGATCCCAAATCTCTACTGTCATTTCCAATAAAGGAACATTGGCCAAAAATCCGGCGGCATTTATTAAAATATCCACAGAGCCAAGTTCCTGCTGTATTTCGGAAAACACTTGCCGAACTTCTTCCGGCGCAGTAATATCCGCAGGAAATATAGCTGCCGACCCACCAGCCGCCAATATACTGGCAGCGTTTTCGCGAAGCAGGTCTACCCTGCGCGCAATCAAGGCAACCTTTGCGCCGGCATTTGCCAATGCTTTTGCTGCAGCCGCGCCAATACCACTGCTTGCGCCAGTTACAACTGCAACTTTGCCTATAAATGATATATCCATTTTTTTCTCAGATTCCATGCGTACTTTTCCTCAAAACAATATTTTTATTGCGATTAACAAAAAATAACTCATTGTCATTTTATTGCACGAAAAATGACAATACTGTAATTTTGCAATAACGCACATTGACATAAAGAAGCCAGTATGCTGCGCTATGTAACCAGCCTATTGAACATGAGTTTTCGCAGTTTACAAGCAGTTTGTCAAATTTTTCCAAAAAACTGTATCAAATGGGCAGGTGAGCCAAAAATTGATAAAATCCAACCGGCAAGCAAGGATACTATTGCCATGAGAGTAGATTGGAAATTTTGCCGTTTCTCAGATTCTTTAAGCTTTTGTTCAATGGTTGCATTTAATAATCGTGAAAATTCCAGATCTTTCTTAGACTCTGTTTGCAACTCCAGCACACGTTGTAAACGGTCTAATAGATCTTGAACAGTATTTACTGATTCAGGTGAAGATTCTAAGCCTTTGCTGAGAAAATCTGGTTTATCGGGCTGCTCCAATTTGCTTTTCTGCTGTTCAATTCTCATATGATCGATCATTGATTGCGCTAATTCCTTGGAGTCAGACAAAAACTTATCAGCAATATCATTGCCTTCCGCTTGAATGTTTGAACTAGGCGCAGAAGTCTGCTGTATCGTCTGTTGTATTTCAATTTGTCTTTTGATATCAGCTATTTCGCGATCGCACATTGAGCTAAATGTTTGAGTATACTGCTGACTTGTCATATAAATAGGTCCTTTGTTTTTGTTTATGCACTAATCCAATACAGTCAAGGTATATATCAGTCATATAAACCTTTGCCGTCTAAAATATTCGTCGTATATTTCTCTACTCTTGCCTCACGGGTTTTTGCCATTTTGGGTTCAGCAAAATAAAGCAGATATGCCCGTCTTCTGCCCGGCGTTAACGCTGCAAAAGCGGTCTGCAAATCGGGAATCTCAGCAAATTTATTTTGTAATTCAATAGGCACATCATATTCCTCTGGAGTTTTAAATTGCACCTCTAAACCGGATTCTTCTACTTTCATTGCTTCACTGACATACATTTTGATTGTGTCTTCCAAATCAATGATATCTTGCAAACCGGTAAACCGGATCTGTCTGCTCGATTGCACATTTTTGGTTTGCTGTATCAATAAATTTTTAGGATCCGGCAATAACGCGCCTTTAAAAAAGAGCAAAGCGCAATATTCTTTGAATCCATGCATTAAAACCACATTCTTCCCCTGAAGCGCATAACAAGGTACGCCCCATTTTAATGCTTCCTCCAGCGGAAATCCATGGATAATTTCCCGTAATTTGATATATTCATTTTGCCATGCGGCAGAAGTCGCAATAAATTTATCTACTTTAGAGTCCATGTTGTGCTGCCTTCCTATTGTGTTGTACTCAGTCATATGGACGAGATATGGATATATAATATCATATTCATTATCCTCAGGAGACCAGATCCTAATTAATGAATCTGGCCCCACTAACCCATCAGAAGGCATGCTGCCTCCTGCTTTATGTGTTACATATGCTCAGATCTAAACAGTTTGGGTATGATACAGATATTGCTCCCATTTTATGTTATAGTAGTATAAACAATCCTGCATTGATGATTTTTATGAGGATATTTTTTATGCAAGCTATTGGAATACTTGAATCAATCCAAGTAGGTGTACCCCAAACATATCCATTAAAAGGCGCATCGGCAACATGGGACACTTCTTTTTTCAGAATACCTGTTGCAGCGCCAAGAATGGTATTCCGAACACATTTGGATGGTAACTATCAAGCAGATACGAAACATCATGGCCTTTCATATCAAGCAATTCTCTTTTATGCCGCAGAACACTATCCCCATTGGCAAAAAGAACTAAACAACCCAGCAATTAATGCGGGTGGATTCGGCGAAAATTTTACAGTCAGCGGAATATCTGAAGCAAATATCTGCGCAGGTGATATATTAGAAATCGGTGAAGCGAAAGTTCAAATAAGTGTGCCGCGGTATCCCTGCTGGAAAATTGCCAAGCGCTGGAATATCGAAAATCTAACCGATCTTGTTGCTGCAACCGGCCGCACAGGCTGGTATTGCAGTGTATTGCAAGAGGGAATGGTACAGCCAAAAATTCCGATATACTTATTAGAAAGACCCTACCCGCAATGGCCCATTGCTTTAATAAATGATTTAGGGCATGGCCGCTTCGCCGACATCGCTGCAGCGCAAGAATTATTGCATTGCCCGATCCTGCAAGATCCATGGCCGGAAATTATTACGAAGAAATTTAAAAATATACATTTGCTTTAATGCATTGCTGTGACAAAAAAACTGCCGGAAATATATCATTCCGGCAGAAATTATTTGGTAGAGCCAATTGCTTAACTGGCGTGCTCACGTACTTTATTTGTTTGATTGTTACGGCGCAGTTTATTCAAAGCAACTAACTCAAGCTGGCGCACACGTTCACGAGAAATTTGCAGTTCTTTGCCAACTTCCAGCAAGGTTCGGCTGCGGCCGTCGCCGATTCCATAGCGCAAGCGAATAACATCACGCTCACGTTGTGTCAGTGAAGAAAGCGCGCGATGCAAATCTTCACTCAGCAAATGCTGCGAAGCCAAGTCGGCTGGCGCCATCATCTGCGGATCTTCCAAAGTATCCGCTAGGGAAAGCCGATTATCAATATCCGAGGGAGCATCGAGGGAAACCGGCTGTTCAGTTACATGCAATAAATCATCAACTTCCTGCACCGGCATATGCGCTGCTTCGGCGATCTGGTCTGGCAGCGGATCCTGTCCGTTATCTTGGCTAAGCTGAGCGGCAATACGGCGCACTTTGCGCAAGCGTGTTGAAACATGTTCCGGTAAATGGATGAGGCGCGATTGTTCGCCGGCCGCGCGCGAAATGGCTTGGCGAATCCACCAAGTTGCATACGTGCCAAAATGGCAGCCGCGCCGCCAATCAAATTTTTCAGAGGCGCGCATTAACCCAAGATTGCCTTCTTGAATTAAATCAATCAGGGGAACACCGCTATTGGTATATCGGCGAGCTATGGAAATAACCAGCCGCAAATTTGCTTCAACCAAACGTTTACGTGCGCGGATATCTCCAACTGCGGCGCGTTTAGCAAGTTTCAGTTCTTCCGAAGGAGAAAGCAGCATAAGGCCGCGAATATCGTGCAGATAGCTTTGGAAGGCGTCTTCGGCGCCATCAGCGCCACCATACATACCAGCGCCGGAGCCATAAAGCTGTTCAATTTCCTCATCAGAAAGATCTTCCAATATTTCTTCTTCATCTAAGGATAAATACGCTGCTTCATCAGACTCCAAAGCAACATTATCTTCAGTTGCTTCATTCATCTCCTCAAGATTGGCTACTGTATTTTTGTCATTTATTTCTTCAACAAGGATCTCATCAGTTTTTAAGTTAGATGTGTTTTTCATGGTAACGCTCCTTTTCTGCTCTCGCGTCGAATATCGGCGTTCAAGATTCTGCAAACATGTATCAAACTCTAGATAACCAGTATATACCATTAGTATATCTTATGAAGTATTGGGAAATCAACGGGTTCGCCGCTTGATTTTCATTTTCTTACAGATATCTCACATATTGCTTTTGATAGCGTCCACACTCTTTATAATCGGAATGTAACGGTATATCATGAGCGCAAATATGCGTGGTTACGCAAATCATCGTTGAAACGCTGTAACAAGAACAAGGAAATTTACATCTTCCTGCTGAGACTCTTTCTTTAGAGCGCACGCACAAGAATGGATACCTACCGGAAATGATTTCCTTCCTTCAAACATATGTATTCGTGAAAATGTTCCTATAATAGATACGTTTGGAAAGAGGTTTTGGATCACATTCATATCACAACCTTATTTTTATTAAACTTTTTAGTTGCTGATATCAATATTTCCATTAATTCATTTTCTATAGTATTGTCGCATATTTTCTTGCAGATTTCAAGTGAGTTTACGCCATATTTTTCTGTGCTTTTTTCACATTTTACTAGTTCTATACATATGCACGCAGCAATTACTCAATGGCGCAGCAAAATACCCTAAATTTAAGCTGATTACGCACAGTCTAAAATTTCCAACGCCGATTATAAGGATTTATTTGGTTACTATATTTTTAAAAACATAAAAAGAGGCCTTGAGTGCGTAAACCAGCAAAATCTACACTTTTACCGTTGCAAAAAAGTACTATTATGCGTACAAACCTAGGCAATCAGATGTGTTTGCCGAAGATATCGTTTTCTACACACAGCAGTAGAAACAATGGCAAGCACAGCAATTGGCTGAGAGGTTCGCAATGAGGCGGTCAATGACCACCCGGCATAAGAGACGTGTTTCCCCTCGCGGGGGCGGACCGGAAGCCCGCTCGACAGCAACAGCAGCGTCGAGCCAGTCCCCATATAGGACACTGGCTTGACCTCGTGCGAGGTCATACGATACGCCTGGTATCGTTTCGTAATCTGATAGGTTTCCAGCATGGCCATACCCAGGCGGGCAATATTGAGCGATGCCGCATAATCCCGTGAGCCATTCCACCGGCAATCTGGATTGGAGCAGCACAGCCAAGCTCCCCAGTCGATCTCCTTCTGGCGATCCGGCTTGCTGGGAGACAGGTACGTCTTGGCAGGCTTGCCACAATGCGGACAGGTATGCGACGTGTCTCTGGGATGTACTTGCCTGGCTCGCAGCCCGAACAGGTAGCATTTGTAGGACAACACCCGCCAGAGTTCCCCTCGCACCTGTGTGTTGTTCCGCCAGTTGCGCCATTTTCCTTTGGTGTCCCTTCCGTGCCCAATGGTGCGCAAGGTCGTCAGATTCTCTCCACAGATCAGCTTGCTCCCATGCAGCAGCGCCACCAGGATCAGTACATTGGACGCTAGATGTGCTACCTCCCGATTCCTCCGCTCATATTTCTTCCAACACTGCCCAATCTGCCGGTCCAGAGATCGCTTCTTTTCCTGCCAAAGGAGAAAATCGGCTGGAAATGGGGTCTTCTGTTCATCCGGTGCTTTGGCGGCTTTGGTCAGAAGCTTCTGATAATATACCGAGCGGGCTCTCAGCCGGTCAATCTCACGGCGCAGACGCGCCTGCCTTCCATCAAATCCGCCTGTATCCAGGAAAAAGGGCCGCGATGCCTGCTGATACGGCGTTTTCTCTGACAAACTCTTCTCCAACACCGAAATTGTCACCAGCGTCCGCACACCCCAATCGAAGCCAACCACTCGCTGCTCCTGCTCCAATGGAGAGACATAGATCGCTGGCATTTCCAGCATCACATCCAGCACGGCAATCGGATGGCCCGCATCATCGGTGATTTCCCGCAAGGTGGGCGCTTGCGGGTCGGCTCCCTGTCGAAGCCGCTCCTGTACACAATCTGGCAGCGTGACCTCGACTTCTTCGGGATGCCAGAGCCATTTTCCTCCCACCGTCGGATAGCGCAGCCGCAGGAACCAGCGATAGCTCACCACCCGTTCCTCATGGCTAATTCTATCATACAGGCTTCCAAAGGATTCCCGACGGATCTGATAGGCTTGGCCAGAGGTCATTCCATCATCTCCGGCATAGGTCAGTTGCGCCGTTTCCAGGATGGGAACGGGCTGTAATTCCTCATAGGCGGCAGGGAATTTCCCCGTTTGGAGAAAGAGATTGCAGGCTTGTTCAAGAAGGGTTTGCATGGCAATGAAGTTCGCTGGCTCTTCCATTTCCCCGCGCAATTGGCGGATCTGTTCGGCGATGCCTGCGCGATCTTTGTAGGCCGGACGTTTTTCGGTGGCTGGTTTGATCAGGCCAGTGGTGAGCAGGGGCATAATGGCAGTGAACGTTTGCTTTCGACTGGCTTGAGCCCGGAGAATGCGTCCTGCTTGTTCCATCTCGCAGCGTTCTTGTCGTGAGCCGTGTCCTGGCCGCTGAGCGAGCAAAGCATCCACCTGTTTCCAGGCGGGTCCGCTGCGTTCTCCGCTAAAGCCGTCAAGTTGGGGCCAGAGGGTGATGAGCAGGGCATTGATGGCATCCTTACTGGCTTGAAGCAGGCGCAACGCTTCAGCCTGTATTGTGTCAGGTAAGCGAACCGGATACGATAACACCTGCGTTTTTGCCATTACTCACTCCTTTTCTTCCATCACCTGTTTGGCACACGCCAATAACGTTTTTTGCTTCCGACTTCGCATTCCATACAACTTGCCGGAAAACGATGTGAGGATGGCCAGTAAATCTTGGGTTAATTCTTGCTCCGGTATCCGCTCCTCAGCCGCATTCAGAACAGTCAGCCGGGTACCATATCCGGCAAAGAATCTCGGTAAATATTCTTTGCCAAATCGGGCAAGCCGATCCGCATAAGTTACGACAACCTCTTCCACTTCATCTCGCTGAATCATTTCCATGAGTCGGACGAGCGACTTCCGCTCTGGGTTGAGGCCACTGCCAATGTCTGTAAGTGTAAGGCTCTTTTTTCCTGTTCGCTCTCGTGCAGCCCACTCCTGCAAATAGGACACTTGTGTTTGCAGATCGCTCTGCTGTCCCGCACCAGATACCCGGCCATAGAGGATGACACTCCTCAACCGCTCTTGTCCAAGCAAGCGATCAATCTCTTCCACGGGGATGCGAGCCTCTTTTCCTACTCGCATCACCTGAATTTTACCCTCTCGAATCCATCTTCGCACGGTAAATGGATTCAATCCGAGTCGTTTGGCGGCTACTCCCACTCGAAGCAATCTCTCTGGTTCCTTTTTCATATGCTTAGTATAACAGAGTCATATTTTTTCTGCAACTGTTAATTACCCCAAGGCCGGTTAAAACTACTGCTGTTTCAGTGATTCCTCAATTTTAATAACTTGATCCTTCAAAACAGTTATCACCGATTGCTGCTCTTCTGAAGCAGTTTTCACGGTATTAATTTCCGTATCTATATCTTCAGCCTGCCGCAAAATACTATTTATTTCTTTGCCAATACGGCCGCCGGCGTTATGAGAATTTTCTGCCAGTTTGCGGATTTCACTGGCGACAACTGCAAAACTTTTTCCAGAGTTCCCTGCGTGCGCAGCCTCAATTGAAGCGTTTAAACCCAAAAGGTTAGTCTGCTCGCTTACATGCAAAATAAAATCAGTGATCTCTTGTATTGATTTTAAATCGGTGTTCAACCGCTCCATTGCCTGAGATATATTCATCAGTGTGCTGGCAGAAGCCTCTGCTGATTCGGATAAATTTGGCGTCAGCTTCAAAATTTCCAGGATGTTATTGCGCAATATGTTGTTAGTTTTCTGTTTTTCACCCTGATTATACATATATAACATGATTGCCATGTCAAATTTCAGCCGCTTTGTCAGCGCCATAGCAAAATCGAGATCCTCGGGCAATCGAAGCCGTTTTAAAAATAACTTGGTATAAATATCTTCCGATATAGTAAACCATTCCGGCGTCAGCCCCACTCGCACATGAACATATCCCACGCGCGCGCGCTCCATAATATATCCCTCATTAATAAATGGAGAAGTTAAGGACATTAGATATTGATATGAAGTGCGCTTCAGCCGCTCATAGCTGCTACTCGATTTAATAAGATTGTCAAGTTCAGATGTCCGTGCAAGATTTGCATAAAATTCGTCTACAATATCTTGAACATGTTCGGTAAAAACATCTTTTCGAGAGTTCAGTAATTTTAAGTCGTCTTGTGTCAGGTTCAGGAAGCGCATCCAATTATGCCATGGAATGCCTTCAATTGAAATTGGATTGGAGGATGTTTGTAAGGCTGTCATAGAAATCCCTTTTCATTGAAATTACGTCCGGCAGATATTTTCAGTTTCTCAGAAAAAACCGCCGGATTTTTTTACTTTCTGGTATTGATCAATCGACAGCTTCAAAACTTTATGAAGACTAAGTTTTATGTTTGTTTATTTTCTGATGGTCTTTGCTATTTTAATCGGGATGAAGATCAACAAAGCAGAGTACATTGAGTGCTCTATAGTTCCTGTTGTTGAACAAATACTGCACGGTACACGTGGGTGGATGTGGGGAAACAAGCCACACGATTATGATCTTTAACAATTAAAGAGGGATACGTAAGGGGCGGTAGCCCCTTACGTATCCCTGATGACGCAAATATATCTTGTCCCTAGTCAGCGGATTCCTCCGCGGTTTCATCGATATCATCATCTAAATAATCAGATTCCTCTTCGATTATGTCATCGTTATAAAATCCAATATCTTTTCCGGAATATACGCTTACCAACAGATCTTCCCGCGGAGTATCAGCAGTCATCACTAAATCATCATCTATTTGCTCTATTAATTTTACGATATCTGCTCGCTCTAGTTCACGCTCTAAAATAAGGGTTGCGTGCACATTTACGCCAGTAAAATGCAGTTCAATAACCCCAATTCGGGTTACTTCTTCAATAATAAAATATCCCTCAGAATAGGGAGTGCGAAATTGTCTGTCAAATCGAACATCCAGCATGGTTGTATGTGTGCAGGCCCTGAAACAGGCGCCTCAATCCTTTCAATTCTTACTATATAGTATGCCACAAAGCAGTAAAAGCCTGAAATAGTTTTGAAAATTTCCTAACTGTTATTTGGGAAACACAAAATATGGACCCGGTTCCCAAAATGAAAATGCGTTAGCGTAATTGAAACCAATACGCTGATATAACCGTTCCGCCATAACCGATGAGGTTAACGCCGCCAATTGCGCCCCACTATCCTGTGCAAAACGCAGACCGGTTTGCATCAGCGCCGTAGCCGCGCCTTGCCTGCGATATTTTGGATCAACCGCAACATGGTAATATCCGGCAATTTGCTGTTCGATAACACAGGTCATTGCCGCCACCGGTATCTGATGTATCCGAACTAAAAATGTATGTATTCCCGCCTCCGGATTTAACCAATGTCGCATAATCGGCCGCGCTACGCCATATACATTGCAAATAACCCGCAATGCGTCTTCTCGGTCTTCCTCCGATTGCGCCAGCGCGCATTGCATGTCGGAAGATTCTGCATCAATAGGCGCACAATCCAGCCGCATGGTCATACCGGGGGAATATCCCCAGTTTTTCATGCCAATCGCTTTCATTGTTTCGGCAAATTGACCCGGCGCAGCGTCGGAGCGCACCCACCATTGCGGCGGGCGATTTGCCTCTCGAAATGGGCGTAGCAGCTCAGCAATTCTATCTACCGTTGCGTTGCCGCCAATTGCACACCCAATTATATTATTAAACAGCAAGTCAACCGAATGCAGTGACAGAATTTGCAAGCACTCCGGTAATTCAGTTACGGTAATACCAGGTGTTGCTTGTAATGTTCGCCATGCAGATTTCCAGGCAATTTCCACAGATTCCGAAAGGTCTGCTTGGCTCCAAGGCTGTTTCATGCAACTTAATCCCGCTTTACATAGTTTACAATAAAGATAGAAACCAAACGATAGTGTTTTTACTAAGGCTTTGAGCCATTTTTGCAAAAACACTATCGCTTATATCGCAATATTATAAATACTGCTGCTTTATTTCAGCGCAACCTATGCGCCAAAAATCTTATTCAACAGTAACCGATTTCGCCAGGTTTCGGGGCTGATCTATATCACAGCCTCGTTCTACTGCCGTATAATACGCCAACAGTTGAAACGGTATAGCGGCCAGCGCCGGCACGAGCAATTCATCTATTTCCGGCACATAAAATACACTTTCCGCATGTTTATGGATCAGCTCATCACCTTCAGTTGCTACAGCAATAACTTTGGCGCGCCGCGCACGCACTTCCTGAATATTACTGATAACTTTTTCATATACTATGCTATGGGTAGCAACCGCCAGCAACGGAGTAAACTCATCAAGCAAAGTAATAGGCCCGTGCTTTAGTTCCCCTGCCTGGTATCCTTCAGCATGAATATATGAAACTTCTTTTAACTTTAACGCGCCTTCGCGCGCCACAGCATAGCCGGATCCGCGGCCAATGAACATCGCGCTTTGGCATGGCGCCAGCCATTTCGCGGTTTGTTGAATAGTGTTATTTTCCACGCCAACAATTTCCAGCAGCTTCTCCATTTTTGCCGGAATCGTTTCAACCTGCCGCAGCAGTGAAGTTATGGCAAAAGCATCTAGCGTATCGCGCAGTTCAGCCAATTTCAGCGCCAATACCGTCAGTGTCATAACAGAAGTGACAAATGTTTTGGTTGCGGGAACACTAATTTCGGGGCCAGCGTTTAAGTATAAGGTAACATCTACTTCGCGGGTCAGCGCGCTGCCGACCATATTAGTTAACCCAACAACCACCGCGCCGGATTCTTTTGCTAAACGCACGCTGGCAATAGTATCAGCTGTTTCACCGGATTGAGTTATAGCAATTACTAAAGTATCCGGGCCAACAACCGGGTCGGCGTAGCGGAACTCTGAAGCAACCCATGGTTCAACCGGTATACGCGCCCACCGTTCCAGCATTGCTCTGCCAATTAAACTGGCGTAATACGAAGTGCCGCAAGCTAGCATAATAATACGGGAAATATTTTTCAGTTTGCCTGATTGCGCCAGCGCATCAATTTCATCAATCTGTGGAACTAAGCGATCATCCAGCGGTTTTATGCGTGAAAGCAGAGCGCGCTGTGCAGCTGCAGGCTGTTCCATAATTTCTTTCAGCAAATAATGCGGGTAACCGTCTTTTTCAGCAGATTGCGCATCCCATTCCACATGAATCGGAGTACGTTGAACCTGTTTGCCATCAATAGTGTGAATGCGAATATCGGCGGCGGTAATGACAGCATATTCACCATCATTCAAAGTAAGCATAGAACGGGTATGCTTCAACAAAGCTGTCATATCCGAGGCAAAATAACTTTCGCCATTTCCTGCGCCAATAATTAGCGGAGCGTTGTTTCTGGCGCCGATTAATTTGCCGGGTTCCTTGCGAGACATAACCACCATCGCATAGGCGCCGCGCAGTTTCGGCAAAATATTGCGCACGGCGGTTTCCAAATTTTCCGCGCCTTGCGCAAGTTCCCGTTCAATTGCGTGCGCTAATATTTCTGTATCGGTTTGCGAGGTGAAAACATGTCCCTCTGCCATTAGTTCCTTGCGAAGTTCTTGATAATTTTCAATGATACCGTTATGAATCAGCGCTAAATCGCCGGTGCAATCAACATGCGGATGCGCATTAATATCATTGGGTTCGCCGTGAGTTGCCCAGCGGGTATGGCCGATTCCCTGCACTCCATGAGGTTGTGAAGAGCTGATAGCGTTTGAAAGATTCCGTAATTTGCCGGCGCGCTTATGCACTACAATAGCGCCTTGGGAATCTAAGACTGCAATACCTGCGGAATCATATCCGCGATATTCTAGGCGGGCTAAGCCGTCGATGAGGATTGGTGTGGCGTTTTGTTCGCCAACATAGCCGATAATACCGCACATAGTGAGGATTTTCCTTTACATTGTTTAATGAAAGGGACAAAAATGAGCGTAACAAAACCCAGCATATGTATTTCCTCAATTTGAAAAACATACGCATCCCCGCCGCGTTAAACAAAAGATCGCCAGCCACTATGCTGCAATCTGCAAACACGGTTCAATAAACAACGATTCATTGTAGGCTTTGTTGCGCCAATCACTTGGCGATTTTAACCCGCAATGTCAAGGACGTCGTATCTACGCCCTGAGAGGCATCCGCTGACATGATTCGATAACCCCCCGCCTCGTCAACTGAAATCCTCCAATTTCAGTCCATGCGCTATATTCAACTTTAAAAAAGATCTTAGAACAACGCTCGTCGTCCCTTACTTTCAGTATAACAAATTATATCCGTAAGGACAATAGCATCCGGTACTTTTCGGAAGCAAGCTTATTTTTATGATAAATACAGCGTAAATACAGAATAATCAGCAACAATGCGCATAAAATGTTTCATGTTTCCTCAAAATGGAACATTTTATGCTGATAAAACGTCATGAAATAGCTGGCTGTATTGTTAATATTGTCAACAAACGGGGTATCATGATTATTGTACTTTTCATAATACTTCGTAATATTTAGGCAATCTCTTCTATATGTGATATGATATCTAATATAGGATGCGCTATGATATATGGCTTGGCATGTATAATATAATCAGAGTCCTGAATATTGTTTTTATAAACGCTTAAACTCACAGCAACCATTGCGTGTGGGGGCATCATCCGGCTGATTCTGCCGCAATATGCGCTATGAGGAAAGCAGGCTGTATTGTAAGATCAATGCTATTTATGACGTATTCGCATACACTTTTAAATTTTTTATTAAGGAGACCCTCTATATGTCTGAAGAGATTGCTCTCTTCATAGATTTTGAAAACATTCGATATAGTTTGTTAAACACTCAGCATCGGGAGCCGGACCCGCAAGAACTGATAAATATTGCGCGCAAATATGGCATCGTTATGGTTGCTAAAGCCTACGCCGATTGGACCCGCCAACCGGAAATGTTTAAGGGCAGCCTTACCGCTGCGATGATCGATCGCGTCGATTGCCCTGCAAAACAGCGCGACAGATTACGCCAAGTTTCTGTTCGCGACGCCTCCGACAGCGGCATTTGGTCTTCCAGCAGTGTGAACATTCCTGTTCAAACTGCCGGAGATGAAGAAGTAAACCATTTTTCTGGCAGCTCGCAATCTGTTTATACCACGCAAAGCAGTACACAAAGCACGGTAGATCTCAATATGCTGATGGATATTATCGAAACGGTTTTCGACAGACCCAATATATCTACCTTCGTGTTAATGACCGGGGACCGCGATTTCACACGCATTTGCGCGCGCCTGAAACTGCGCCTGAATAAAAATGTTATCGTCGCAGGGGTTCCCGGCACCGTCAGCAGAGATTTGCTTTCCGCCGCTAACTCTTTTGTGTTGCTTAGCGCCAGTCAAAGCCAAATACATACCGCTGCTCCGGCCACCGCTGTCAGCCGTACAAACTCAGTTCTGCTCGATCCCCTCGATCCGCAGTTTATGCAGTTTTTAGATTACATCGACCGACATTGGTCATGGCGCACCATAGTAGGAGTTTCTAACTTTATTGGGGATCCCTATAACCATAAAAACCGGTTCCGTGGTAAACTCACTCGCGAATCTGCGCGTGATTTGCTGCAAATCTGCATTGACCAAGGTATCTTAATTCAGCAATTTGATAACGTCGGCAATGAAGATCTTCGCCTGAACCGCGACAACGCTCAGGTCGCCAACTCTTTAACTGTTTTAAGAACATCTGATATCAAACCATGGCGCGCAGCAGCAGCAAACATCGGCATTGGGTTACCCGGCAACGGATATGTTCCCAGCCAAATTTTCTCTGCCGGCGTTAACGGCGCTGTGTCAACGGATACTGAAGATGGAGATATGTATTATGGTTCACCGGAAGACCCTGCTTTGACCATTGCAGGCATAGATCCTTCTATAAAAGTAAACGTAGATAGTTCTTTATTGAAACCAGCAATTGCAGAGGTTTTTGTTATCGAAGATCTCCGCCAAAACACTAATCACGAATGATTATCGCTTCTCTCTCTATTACAGCGCGCTTGTCTGAAAGCCATTCCTTGAAAGACAAGCGCCAAGTTGTCCGTTCTTTGCTGGCAGGCGCACGCGCGAAGTTTGGTGTGTCTGCAGCCGAAGTTGGCGCAGTTGATCAATGGCAAACCATTGAATTAGGTTTTGCCATTGTCAGTGCCAGTTCCGCAGTGGCGCGCTCCATTCTGCAAAGCCTGGAAAATTATATTGTTGAATCTCGGCCTGATCTGCTCATTCTCGATTGCATTAGCGATCTACACGTTTTTGAAGGCAAAGACTACGCTGAAGATATGTAGGCTGCGCTGACTTGCTATTTTGTCAGAAACTGCAGCATTGTTTCCGATTCACCATGCGTTATTTCGATATTTCTAATGCAATATGCAGGAGGAATTTGAATTATGCCAACGATTTTTGTGCGAATTTCTTTATTTCTCAGTTCATACTCATCATTTTTCTTCATTGTTACCGTTTTAAATTGGCAATCTTTGTTTCCAGTTGCAGTTTTATCACTTTGTCTTGGCGTTTTTGGTATTCTAATTACTATTGCATATCTTGTTATTACCCCATCTTTTAAAAACGCGCATACATTTCAAATAAAAAATTGCCAGCAGCAAGATTCCGATATTATTGGGTATATTGCAATATATATTTTTCCATTTCTAGCTTTTCCCATCGACAGCCTCGAAAAAGCTATTGCCGCAGGAATATTGCTGGTAACCATCGGCGCTGTTTATACGCATTCATCGCTATTAGTAATTAACCCATTCCTCAGCCTCATCGGATACCGGCTCTATAAGGCTCAAATTAATGCAATTGATGGAGATGTGATGATCCTTTCCCGTAAACCAATCTATCCAAATCGTTCTATTTCACTTGTTAGTGTTGATACCGGTATGTATCTTCGCAATAGAAAGGAATCGCCGCATGAATCCGAACCCGCATCACAATAATAACGCGGATACTTTAGCGTCGATTTTTCAGAATTTTATCGATTTTAATCTGAATAATTGCGAGGTTTCGCTCTTTTTAGGCGCAGATTTGCAGAATAACGGTGTATTTACATTTGCCGAAGTACAGCTCAGCAATAAACTTGCTAATCAGTTCCGTAATTTTATGAATACGTTTCAGCATGAAAAATCAGTAAAATTTCAAAAAGATAATTTTCTTTTGCAGCCATTTGACTTTGAAGCCACTGGAGATGAAATTGATATTGAATATGAGTCATTTGCCCAAGCGCCGGATATTGAACAAATTATAGCGTCTTTACAAGTAAAACCTACCATTTTCCAAGAAAATGACGCCGAATTTATTCATGGTTTAAAGTTTGCCATTTTTTGCTGTACCGCCCCAAGCCAGAAATCTATATATTTTCTGCAAAAATATTCATCACGAAAAATTATGCGTAAAAGCCTGTCGATACATCGTTTGCTCAATAATGATGTGTATGATCTTCTTGATACACCCTTACTTCAGTTTGATGAAGTCGTTCATACAGTTATTTGGGAGACTCACATTCTTATTTTTGATCACGCCGCATATATGCATATATTTCGAGAAGGGCCGCACATTCAAAGTATAGCCAATCAAGCCTTAGAAGCTATTAAGCAATTTGATATATTTGAACAATTTGATGAATTTGCCAATAGCTGCCAAAAAGACAGCAGAAAATTAACCAAACTATATATCATTTCCAAAAAAAATAGGTTAGAGTCAATCAGCCGGCTGGATTTGCAGTCCATTCAAAATATCATTGAAAAATATCAGCTAAATATTTGCGCTGTTGCTTATTCCACACGCTGGCGATTGCAATTTCAAAATAAAAGTATATGGCATGCGCTGAAACTGCTTGCAGATGACTATGCGCTTTCAGAAATTACCGGCAATCGCTACGAAATTTATGGCAAACGCAATATTCCCTAAGATAATTTGCAATTTATCAGCAAACACATCATTGCTTATTGAAAAATTCATGCATATGCAGACATTCAAAGCGGTAAGCGCTTATCTAAGCAAAATCCTATTGGCGTTTTTTTCTAACTAATGATATGTTGTAATTAAACAAAATATCATAGAGAAATCAGGAATATGCGCTATGTCGCAAGATCAACCGGCATCGCCCAGATTATCTGCGGCAACCATACTTATCAAGCCAAATCCGCAAAACGAGGGATTCCAAGTTCTTATGGCGCTTCGCAGCGCACAAAGTGACTTTGCCCCCGCAGTGTATGTTTTTCCCGGTGGCGCGGTTACCGAAAGCGATAAAATTGCTGAGGTTACTCCAGGTGTTTGCTACCCTGCAGTTATAGGTGATGAAACAAGTTTGGGTAATGGTGTGCGTGTAGCAGCAATACGTGAATTATATGAAGAAGCGGGTATTTTGCTGGCAAAATTCGGGGATCCACCCACCGATACTATAGATGATGAGCTTTCTTTGCGGCTTGTAGAACATCGCAAACAATTGCAAACACGAGCTATTACTATGCTAGACTTAGCCGCAGCTGAAGATTTAACATTTACTACCGATTTACTGTATTATTTTGCGCATTGGATTACCCCTGAGGTCTTTCCAAAACGATTTAATACCTATTTTTTTATTACCACCGCGCCGGAATCCCAAACTGCAACCCACGACAACGCCGAAACTACCGACAGTATTTGGATTTCCCCACAAGAAGCATTGGAGCGTTATGAACATAATGACTTTCCATTAGTGTACGCCACGGAAAAACAATTGCAGCAACTTGCTCTGTTCCCTACTGCCGAAGCTCTTTTTTTAAGCTTGAAATATATTTCCCCACCGGTTATTATGCCGCGCGTTATTACGCATAATGGCAAACAACTTATTCTTATGCCGGATGAGCAAGATCCTAAATAATATAGAATGGCGGCAAAACAGCTTTTGCCGCCATATCAAAACGTTAATCACCAATACTTAAAACGAATTAATTGCCTCCACCGGTGTACACCGAAACATTAGAAAAGGTAGCTTGCGCCAGCGCATTGGCTGAATGTGAAGTTAGCGCTAGCCCTACCAACGGATTCGAACCAACATCAAATGTCACAGAAAACACTTTATGCCATGATTGTGAATCTGTTGAATAATAACCAGTATAGGTAGAACCATTTATTGTAAGATCCAACCATACCGGAGCAGATGCATTTATTTCAGACCCATTCCATTGAGCGCTGGATCCGTTACTTGAACGCCATTGAAAATCTACTCCATTACCAGGCGTAACCATGATATAAGCATACACATCGGTTGGTGATGTAGATGCGCGAATCATAATTCCGGCTTTGGTCCATGAGTTGGTTTTAGAAATGGAGTTTACTTCCGCAACGATATATCCAGAACCATTCCAGTTTTGATACATATATTGAAATTGGTCCGATGTACCCCAAATATCATTTCCCGAAGCAGTTAATGTGTACAAATCGTTAGAATATGTTGAAGAACCTTGGATAGCAGGAGATCCTATATCCATATTTGTCCATGGAGCAGGCAATTGCCCAGCCGGTGTTGCAGTTGGCTGTGGCGCATTTGTTGGCTGTGGCGTATATGTTGGCTGCGGAGTATACGTAGGAAACGGCGTGTAGGTTGGCTGTGGAGTCCCATTTATATAAATAATTTGTGATTGCGGCGTATTCGTTGCTGTAGGAACCGCAGTTTTTATTGATGAGGTTGGTGGAACAGAAACCTTAGCGACCGGCGGTGTGTTGTTCACATTGATAAGAGAATTTACAGCTAAGAATGCCATAACTAGAAAAACGATTCCGATAACTCCAAATGCGGCAAGCGCCGGGATCAAACGCGGATCGCGCCGATGAGCAGCGCGTATCGGTGGTAATTCTCCGGTTTCCATAGTATCCTGAAATCGGTCATCCACGTAAGTGATCCTCCATAAAATAAAAAATATAAATAAAATTTGCTTCGGATCTGCAAAAATAGATATAACCGGCTGAAAATGGCGCCCTCCGGCGGTTGATTGAACAGCCGATCTTTTACAAATCTAAAGTATTCAGCTAAATAGCTGAACTACATGTCTGTTATTTGTTTGAAACACCTGCATGTGCTCGGTATTTCAATTTTTTTGATGTTATTTTGTTTGTTTTATAAACTGGCTTTGCGCAATAAAACAAAAAATTCCGATCCTAACCCGTTTACGCCGGCGCTATTTACCCAAATCGCGCCGCCCATAACCTGAACATGCGATTTTACAATAGCCAAACCTAAACCAGAGCCTTTAACCTTCGATTGGTCATCGCGATCCAACCGGACAAACGGCTCAAAAATAAGTGATATTTTATCCTGCGGTATGCCTAAACCTAAATCGCTTACACTGATAACAGCATATTGCTCTTTTGGCGAAAGTGTAACCAATTCTTTAGCTCGCTTCAAATCTGCGGAATCAGCTAAACGGCCGGTAACAGTAATTTCGCCGCCATCTGGCGAATATTTTACAGCGTTTACCAATAAATTCGAAAATACCTCAGTTAATAACTGCTCATCTCCCATTATCGCCAAATCTTGCGGTATTGCAAGTTTTATAGGATGCTTGCCGTTCACATCAGTTAATTCGGTTACATTGGCAATTGGCTCCAAAAATGTTTTCAGTTCAACGGGAATCATATCAAGATCTTCCGCACTGGATTTCAATTTGCGCACCGATAATATTGATTCCACAATGTCGGCTAATCGCTGAGAAACTTCTGCCCCGCGATCCAGCATTTTTTGCTGCCTGACAATATCACCATGCTCGCCAAGTTCTTTTGCTAAAATAAAATAATTTTGCGCGGCCATAATTGGATTTCGCAGTTCATGATTTACACTGGCGATAAACTGCTCACGCATTTGGTCCAATTCTTTTTCGCGTTTATACGATACCCGCCAATCTAACGCCTCTTGCTTCAACCGATCATTCCCAAATGATCCGGCAATAAGAATAAGCGCTAAAATAAATTGAAATGCAATCGGCAAAATAATTAAAATTGGCCCATGCTGCGCCGCTAACGCTCTTTGCGCCGCAGAAGTAAACCCGCTGATGTAATAAATAATCATTGTTCCGCCACCGCTCAGCAACGCCGATATAATGATTCCACCCGGTCCAGCCAGCATACCCGTTACGATAACCGGTAAAACCAGCAGGTTCATCATAAATAAACCCAAAAGGTTAATATGTCCGGATGTTATACCGGTTAAAAAAATAAATAATCCAATAATAACATAAGAAAATAAAATGACCGTCAGCGTTGCAATTCGGGTTTTCTTGAGAAAAACAAATAACCCCGCAAAAAAAATCAATATGCCTCCGGCTGCTGATTCAATCATAGCTGCAGTCGGTGAGGTAAATTTGGCGGCAATTATAAGTACAAGAGTGAATACAAATAACCCAGGAATCAAAGCTTGCAGCGCAGCTTTTTGCTTGTTTTCCTGCAATGCTTCTGATACTCGTTTGTACCGCGTTTGTACAGTATCAATGTTCATCGGTAATGTCTTCCTTACCTGCAAGTTCAGCTCTTTCCGGTTCAATCTGCACAACATTTTCAATCGCTTCCGAATCAGAAAGCATGGTGATTTGAATCTCTCTGCTTTTCTTACTCAATTTTTGGGCATTTTGAATCGCCTGCACCAGCTTATAGGCGGCAACAGGTTTAGTAATATAATAATCTGCGCCAGACATTAGGCCGATTAACTTATCTCGCGCATCGGTTCGAGCAGACAACATAACAATTGGTGTTTGCGCCGATTGAGGATCTCCTCGCAATGCTCGAACAACTTGATATCCATCGATATATGGCATGCCAACATCAATGACAATGACATCCGGATGCACATTTTCATTAATCTCTAATCCATCTGCGCCGTTTTCCGCAGTATATATTTCAAAATCCCCTAAAAGACTTAAAGCGGTGCTTACAACTTCTACGATATATGTGTCATCATCTATAACCAGCACTTTGGGTTTATTACTCATACACTCCCCCACTCCCGGTTTCTTACATTACAAACCTCAGCATACTTCTAGCGGAATGCGTTGAAAACTCGAAGTGAGAAAACTGTGCGCCAAACCTTAAATAATATGCTTTGATTAAAAGCATGCTAAGGGTATTAATAACTAATAGTTTATAGATTATAGTTTAGACTTTATATCGGTAATTTATAATTTAGTAGTACAAAGTGGCCAGCCATACAAGCTTACTTTTGTATGGCCGGCTTATTTGTAAGGGAAATAAAAGGATTGTTCAATACTGGTTTCTTTTTGCGCCCTGGTTCAATTTCCTTTGATTTGCTTCATATTTGTACATTATCAGCTAATCGGCAGAACAGTAATACAACTGAGAATACCCATTTACCGTTGTGCAGTTCGTTGTAACCCATTGTAAAATAGCTGAGTTTTGCGATCCGTTTTGCCCGGAGATTCCACCCGGAAAACTTGAAGGTGGGTTACCTGGAAAAGCTCCACCTGCAGGGGGATTTCCAATATTTTCTCCTGAAGGACCTGAGAAGGGTCCGGTTTCAGAATTTTGAGTTGATGAATTGTTTGCAGTTGATGAGCTGCCGCCGGCATTCCCGCCGGGATTGCCGGAACCACCTCCGCCAAGATACACATAAGATACTACGCCTTGCTTTACCAACTCCTCAAATTTTGCCGTCGTTAGAATAGGATCTTGTCCGGAGAAACCGCCAAGCGCCATCACTGCTTTGTTTGTGGCAATAATAAACGGCGCTGCAGTATTTGCGTCTGCAACGGCAACAATATATTGGGCGCCACCTTGATGCTGCACCAAATATGTGTAAAGCGAGCTATTATTGGATTGTACTGACGTATTGCTTCCGACGCCTTGTGCAGAATTGCCGTTTCCAAATCCAGAATTTGCAGGGCCTGCTACCGGAAGATTAAAAGTAAGCGCTTCAGCAACTGGAATCACTGACCAAACTATTGGCGCAAGTAATAAGCTGCCTAAACCCGCAACGACAAGCAATTTTAATGCAGAATGTTTCAAATTTGACTTGCGCACAGCAAGGAATACGCTTAATAGTACAGCAGTTCCCAAACAAACTACGGCCACAATTGGAATCATCCATACACCAAGCGATGGCTCAGAAGCAATAATATAGATCTGTTCCGCTCCGGTTGCCGCCAGGGCAATCGGCAAAAACCAAGCGCGCCATCCGCCATTTTGATATTCTCTCCACATAATTGGAGCCGTAATACCAAATATCGCGCTAATTGCCGGGGTAAATTGGGATAAATAGTATTGGTGAAAAAACGACGCTATACTGAAAAACCCAAACATCGTTACAAACCAAATTCCCCACAATAACATCGACTGCTGTTCACGATCCTCCGCAGGTTGAAATTTACGGAGCATAAAAAATGCAAGCAGCCCAACACATGCAAACGGCAATAACCAAACTATTTGATCTGCAAGCGGCAAGGTAAATAATCGCAGCAATCCGGGAAGGCCGGTATTAAACAGGCCAACACCACCTTGTCCGCCGGGCGCAAATGCAGTTTGTGCCGCAGAAGCCAATCGCGTTCCATATGCCTCTGCCTTCGAGGTCAATGAGGAAAATACACCGTCATTTATATTTGTATTGCCGAATAACCGCTGCAGACCATTATATCCAAAAGCAAGGCTCCATTCAGAATTATTGGAAGTAGAACCAACATATGGCCGTAATCCGGATGGAATCAGTTCAACAATTGCCACCCATACTAATGAAAGCGCCGCCATTACCGCACCAGCGGCCAGCAGCTTCAGTATTTTTTTTAGATATGCCTCGCGAGAACCCAAAAGATACACTACGGCAAACGCAGGAACTTCCAAGTAAGCTTCCAGCATTTTAATATTAAAACCCAAACCAATAAATACTGCGCAAAGCAGCAGCCAACGAAAGTGTTGTGTTTCAGTTGCTTTTAAAATGGCCCAAGCAGCTAGCAGCATCACAAATATCAGTGTGCTGTCAATAGTATTGTTCCGGTTCGTTACTACACTAATTGGACTAACTGCCAACGCAAAAGACGCCAATAATCCGGCAGTACTGCCAAACGTTCGCTGAACCAGCATGTATAAAAGCAATACCGCGCCTATCCCTGCTATGGCCTGTGGAAGCAGTACAGCAAATGCTGTATAGCCAAATATTTTTACACTGGCAGCTTGCAGCCAAAATCCTGTCGGCGGCTTATCTACAGTTACAAAACCATGTGAATCGAGTGAAGCGAAGAAAAATGCTTTCCAATTATCACTCATACTCCGTACCGCAGCGGCATAATAAAGATTGCCAAAACCATTTTGCCCTAACTGCCACAAATTTAAGCCAACCGACAAAAATGCAATGCCAGTTAGCGCTAAATGCCGCCAATTGCTCAGCCAAACTTGGGCTTTTCTGGCGGTATTTGTAAAAGAATTTCCGGTAATAACCATTGTAACTCCTCATATACCACTATTTATGATCTTTAATATTTTAATCAGGATGAAGACCAACAGAGCAGAGTACATTGAGTGCCCCATGTCGCCTGTTGTTGAACAAATACTGCACGGTATCTCGTGTGGTGTTCGTTTTGTGGCTACCTTACCACCTACACCGCTGCGAAGCACAAGTCCCGCCACATATCGTTTGTTTTAGAGCATACGCCGCACGGTCACACATGAGGCCATGCAATCCGGTAGGGGCGACCCTTGCAGTCGCCTTTGCTTCCTGGTTACCAATATTTCCCATCGGAAAAAAAATAAAAAGAGATTTTTGGGGACACCCCAATCCCCGCGCAAGGGGCATCCGCCCCTTCCGTATCCCTGGTTACGAGGTATATCTTATCCCTCTTTCATTGTTAAAGATCATCAATAGTTTGAATTCGTAACTAAAAGCTAAATTCTGAAGCTCATAATACGCAGCTCAAAATTAAACATTAGTCTATTCACCTGCTATCAGTATATTTTCCGGCAAGCAGCTCAATAGCTTTTGAAGCAGCGACATTGTAGCTGCCTTAATTCTCACTCATTGATGTGAATAAAATATAAAGATTTTATCTAATTGTTATCAATTCTAAAAATTCTTCCGAAACATGTATTACAACAACTCAGGAGGATATTGACAAGATTTGTAAAAGGGACAAAATACACAGAACGCAAAAAATACGGTGTGGCTCTGTTGGCCGTTCAGCAAGGGCGACCGCAAAGGGCGCCCCTACAGGATTGCATGGCCGCAGGTGTACCGTGCAGTGTTTTATTTTTCTATAAAATATATATTTGGGTACACCCCAACCCCCGCGCAAGAGGCTGCCTCGCTTACGAATCCCAGTCTGTTACAGTTCGGCCGGATTTTGGAATATGCTACAATAAACAATATTCCAACAACACTTAGTTTCCGCCGCATGGCTAGAAGAAGTGATTCTATACTTAGGTAAATAGTACATGACCAGTTACACAGATGAACAAGAATTATTGAATTGGTTTACCAGCCACCAATTGATAAGAATGAAAATCGAATGTTCGGTTGAAGGAGATATTGCAGAGGAAATTGCGCCGCCGATTTTATTTTTAGGAACGGGAATCTATAAAGCAGTAAAATTGCCGCATCCACATGCTTTGCGCTATGAAAAGCCTCTTGCAGAAATGGATTTGCCGGATTTTCATATTTTTTTGCTGGAATGGCTTACTCGCGCCATAGATGATGGATTAGGCGCATGCTATGTTTGCGGCAAAACAGTATCTAATAACGACACACAAAACCCTTGGGACGGCATTTTTATTGATAAAGAAATTGCCGCATGGTTTGTTATACACTTTGATTGCAAACGGGGGCTGCATCCGAAAACTGCCGGGCTAACACCATTTGAAATTTCTCTGGCTGAAACGCCAATTCTTGCAAAACAATAGGGATATTGCCGCTTTCCATTACATTGAAATTGAACCTTTTCGAAAATCGGTTGCGCCAATTTGCACATTTACCACACATGCTTTCCCATTGCGAGAATACCGAAGCGCTTGTTCCAGCGCTAAAGGCGTATCTTCCTGTCGTTCAACATATATGCCCTTTGCGCCAAAACCCTCCGCAACAGCGTCATAGCGAGTGCGCGCTAATATTACAGCAGTGTCATCATGCAGCATAGCTATTTGTTCTCGGGCAATTTGCGACCAGGCAGCGTCGTTGCCAATGACAGCAATAATCGGCAGATTATGCCGCACAAACGTATCAAACTCTATGCAGCTATAGCCAAACGCGCCATCACCAAACAAAACGACAGTATCCATTTCCGGATGGGTTAATTTAGCGCCTAACGCAAAGCCTGCGCCAACCCCTAATGTGCCATATACTCCAGGATCCAGCCAGCGCAGCGGTCCCTGTGGGCGCACAATGTAAGACGCAGTTGCCACAAAATCTCCGCCATCACCAATAAGAATGGTGTTTGGAGTCACCATCTCATCTATCTTTCGGCATAAATCCAGCGGATTGACATACTCTGCCTGCACCGAAGATTGTTGGATAATTTCGGCGTTGCGCTGAGAATCGCGATTTTGCAAATGCTGCAGCCACTCCCCGCGATTTTGCGCCACAGAAGCCAAACGCGCTATACCAATTACAGCTTGGGCAGCGTCTCCATACAGGGATAGGGATGGCTGGCGATTTTTGTGCAAATCTTCATAACTGCGATTTGCTGAAATATACACCGCTTTTGCAGGGATATGCCGGCCATAATCCAAACGAAAATCGGCAGGAACACCAGCCAGCATAACAAAATCTGCTTCACGCAGCGCTTCACGGCGTTTATGCCGAATTTGCAATGGATGTTCCGCGCCGAGTAATCCCCGCGCCATGCCCGATAAATATACCGGAACCTGCAATCTCTCTATCGATTGAATGAGATTAGGAATATTGCGCGTATCTGCCACCGCTTGACTACCTATCAGGATAATTGGCCTTTTCGCTAAGTCTAGCGCGATGGCAGCGCGTTTCAGCTGAGAAATATCATGCGCAGGAACAAACGGTACTCGTGGTGAACCGGGAGTATAGGAATCGGCGTTTTGAAATATTTTGCTTACATGATATTCCAAATAGCGTTTTTGCGCTTTTGCCGCCAAAGAAGTTCCCCCGCCAATATTGTACATGCTGCGCACATCAGTTTCGTCATACAGCAAATCAATTGGCAGTTCTATAAATACCGGTCCCGGTGTTCCTTGCGCGGCGCGCTGAAATGCTTCTTCCATAATGGGACCAATCTCGCGAACTCGCTGGGCGCGTTTCGCCCACTTTACCAGCGGCCTCATCAGCTCCATTTGGTCAATATCTTGCAATGCTCCACGGCCACGCAAAACAGTTGCCGCCGCGCCTCCGATAAGTACTAGCGGAGATTGCGCCATTTGAGCATTTTTTATAGCGGTTACGGTGTTTGTTACTCCCGGACCGGCTGTAGTTACTGCAACACCAATAGTTCCGGATAATCGCGAAACCGCGTCGGCGGCAAAAACCGCAGTGCATTCCATTCGCGTATCAATGACGCGAATGCCCGCTTTATGACTTTCCACCAATATTGGTGAAATATGGCCGCCGCTTACTGTAAAGATAAACTGAACATGATGACTTTTCAAGACAGCCGCGACAATGGAGCCGCCATTCATAGTTTCTGCTCTTTCTTATACTAATTTCTGACCGATTGCTGTATAATATTTGAAAACCGACTGAACTTTATTCACTTCATTCGGCCAATGTTGCAGCGCGGCGTCATACTCTTCAAGTGAAGTAACGCCGCCTTTCACACTCATGCCTTTGCCGGCGCTATAAATCGAGTATAAATTTGTTTGCATCATTGCGCCAATTCTTCCACCATAGGAGCCAATTGGAACCGGATATTCTTTAGTGGTAATATTGCCAAAACCCGCGTTTCTCATAATTCCGCCCATCTTGGGGCCAACCAGCATATCCAAACCAAATTTTGCGCCACCTTCTATCGTCCATTTTCGAAAAGAATCCATCGCAGGGGCGCCGCCCTGTTCAACGCCGCCTTCAATCCATTCAAAGGTTCCGCCGGGCGCCATAACTCGCCAAATTTCTTTCATTATATCCGAATATTTTATGGCTGGTATGGCTGAATACAATAAACTTAGGTGCACATAATCAAAAGAGTTTTCAGCAAACGAAAGCCCATCCAAAATGTTGCCGCGCACAAATAAATAATTATTGGGTTTATGGGGCAAACCATTGCCATACGCCATTGCTTCAACATTCGGTTCAACAATATCAACCCCAACAACATTTGCTGAGGGAAATTGCACAGCCATTTCCATTGCCCACCGTCCGCTGCCGCAGCCAATATCAAGAATATCATGCAGATGAAGCGCCGGTGTCTCAAAGTTTCCCTTGCGAATATACCTCAGCATAAAATGCTGAAAATCCAAACGACTTATCTCGGTGTCATCTTTTGGCAAAACATATGGAACTTCAGTTGAATAGGTTCTTCCCGCCAATTGAATAAATTTCCCCGTTAGCGGCGCAGATGTTTGTTGTGCCTTTTTACGTTTAAATAGTTGAAACCAAGCCATCTAATGGTCCTTTTTTATAATTGCTTGCTGCAGCAATCATACTATATTCAAAGAATGTTACAATAAAACTAGCTATAGATCATCGGGAATTTCACTATCGGATCCGGTTTTTTCGATGTGCGCGCCTAAACTGCGCAGTTTTTCATCTAATTTTTCATAACCACGCTCAATATGTTCAATGCCATATGCGGTAGATACTCCCTTTGCGCACAGCGCTGCTATAATATAGGAGCATCCTGCGCGAATATCCGGTATTTCTAACGTTGCGCTGTGCAGCGGCGTTGGGCCGCGAATGATGGCGCTGTGTTTTTTCTCACTTTCGCGGAACCGGCAAGAAAGTTCTCCCAAACATTTTGTATATAACCCAATATCTGCGCCCATTTGCCGCAGTTCACTGGTATAACCAAATCGATCATCATACAGCGTTTCGTGCACAACCGACATGCCTTCGGATTGAGTTAGTAACACCGTAAAAGGCTGCTGCCAATCAGTCATAAACCCCGGGTGTACATCTGTTTCCAGCGCAATAGACTGCGGCGGCCAACGTTTTGTATAAAAGCGTATCGCGTTATCTTCAACCGTAAATTCTAAACCAACCCGATACAGAGAATTTAAAAAAGTTAGCAAATGTTCCTGAGATGCGCCCTCTAACCGCACATCACCTTGGGTAACATATGCAGCCACAGCAAGAGAAACCGCTTCCATTCGATCCGATAATATTTTATGATCGGCGCCATGCAGCGAATCTACACCCTCAATTACTATTTTGCGATCGACACGCTGCTCAATAATTGCGCCCATTTTTTGCAAAAACTTAATAAGATCGATAATTTCCGGTTCGATTGCAGCGTTTTGAATGATTGTTACACCATTTGCCAGCGAACCGGCAATAAGCAATGTTTCAGTAGCGCCAACACTGGGAAACGGTAAATTGATAGTTGCGCCTTTTAAACGCTTAGCCCGCAAATGATAAGCGCGATCATATTCCTCAACTTCTGCTCCCATCTGCGCCAACCCTGAAACATGATAATCTATCGGCCGCGAGCCAATGCGGTCGCCTCCGGGAACGGGGATAAGCGCCGAACCTGTTCTGTGCAGCAGCGGCCCCGCTGTAAGAATAGACAAGCGATTCAATCGCCCTAAATCTGGGGTAATATTTGAATTGATAATGTTTTTGGTTTGCAGTAAAACTTCGCTTTCACTCGTCCAAGTAACTATTGCGCCAAGTGTTTCCATCACCATTTGAGTTATCATTGCGTCACCAACATGGCTTGGCGCATTGCGTAATTTAGTTTGTTGATCCGAAAGCATTGAAGCAACCATCATTTTGGTCACTGCATTTTTAGCTCCGCTGAGTTTTACACTGCCTTTCAGGGGTATACCCCCTTCAATAATATATCTTGCTCGAGAAGACGATTGTGAAGATGCGGCGGCAGTATCCATATTTATTTTCCTTCAGTTATTTTACGGCTTTCACATTGCGACATATACAGCATACAGAATAACCAAACACTCGTCAAGTTATTTCCAAAATATTTTATTGCAACTTCCCACTTCCTGTGCTATTGTGAAGTAGATACAAGTGTTATACATTTCTTGCTGTAAATGTATATACCTATTTATTTTATGTATTTGCGAGGCATATTGCTATGGGTAACGGCGTTTCTTCACCATTGTCCTATGTTATAAAGGCAGATGGGGCAGACGCCAGACTTTTAGATACAGCTATGCTGCGCGCCATTGAACATGTAAACGCCGATGGTGGCGTTATCGCCATTCGCGACGAATCTGCCTCGGTTATGATCCTCCGGTGTCAGCAAGTACATCCGCGATTTTATGATAATGTTCCCTTTATATCGAAACACGAGCATGAAGATGATTCACTGGATCGCGAATCTACCACTGTTTTACCAGCCAGCCACTTAGTGCGCATTTTCCGCAAAGGTGAAGGCATTATTGGCCATGTGTGGAATACCGGTGAAGCAGTGATTATGAGCGGCAAAGAAGTGCAGTCACTTCCCCATGGGCAATCGGTTGAATTCGAAAATGCTGCTTGGATCATGGCGGCGCCGATTTATTCTATTAATCCTGGGGAATATGAATCCAACTCTATTTATACTAATGTAATCGGGGTTATTACTGTTTTTGTTTCAGATCCGCAGTGGCGTTTTACTCAGCATCATTTAAAATTGCTGCAGCTGGAGGCGCATATCGCGGCGCAGGCATTAAAACTCGCTCAAATTAATCAGCAAGAAAGAAAACACCGGCGGCTGCTATCCTTATTACAAGAAATGACACACAATTTCCCATTCCAAACGGATTCCGATTCGTATTATGAAGATTTTGCCGAACGTATTTTCTATGCTTTGGATGGTGTTGTTGAAATTCATGCATTTGCGCTGGGTATTATCAAAAATTATACTGCAAATAGCCGCCCGCTAGACCCCACCATTCAGTTATATGGTATTTACGAAAAAGGTGAACGGCTGCAGCCGCAAAAATTGCCAATTTCTGCCGCCCCTTGGTGGCAAACCGTATATAGTGGGCAGCCTTTTTATTGGATACAAGATTCCGAACGAATTGCGAATCCAACCCTAAGCATGCGTCAATGGGGAAGCCGCCAATATATGGATTCACAAATCTATATTCCGATTCAAGGCTCGCAAGAAATCATTGGCGCGCTGCTTATCGCACACCAAAACAACAATGCCTATACAGTTGAAAATGTTATTTTGCTGCAAACTGTCAGCAGATTTATTGGTGTTGCTATTGAAAATGCGCGGCTGCGCGCCTCTCACTTGCCTTCAGAAGATTTACATCAAAGTCAATTTGCGCTGGCGCTTTTAAATAACGCCATTCTTGGCTTAAATGAATCACTAGATTCCCAGGAAATTATTAAAAATCTTGTAGAGCAAGGTTCAGACCTTGCGAGGGGGCAGCATTGTGTATTTATAGAATACGCTGAAAAAAAAGATGAACTTATTTTACGCGATGGAGCACAATTTAAAGATCATTCGCCTTATAAAACCGATATCAATATCAGTTTCCCTGTAGGGTCTGGCCGAAGACGCAAAGCTGTTGAAGGGGAAACAGTGCGGTTGGAAGATTTAAACGAGGAATATCATCGCGGTGATATTATCGGAAATATGCTAGAACGGTATCATGTGTTAGACGCAATGCTGTTGCCGATTATTTACAGCGAAACGGTTACACGTTATAATAAAATTCTTGGTTTTATGATTATTTACTCACCCGATCAGCGCATTATGATTACCCCCGCAGAAACAATGAACTTGCTGGCTTTGGGCCGGGTGGCTGCCGCTGCCATGTATAACGCAAAAACTTATGCGCAGCTGCGTGAAGTTGATAAAATGAAAGATGAATTTATACTAACTGCCTCACATGAGTTTCGCACACCGATGAGCGCCATTCAAGGTTTTAGCTGGCTGATACAAAAACGCATAGATTCTATGACACAGGAACAGGGAAAACATTGGGCAAGCGAAATTATTCGTTCTACAGAACAGCTGAAAGATATGATCGACTCTATCACCGAAGCTTGGCGCACACAGTCAATTTCACATGTAGATTTGCAAGTAAGCCGAATAGATCAAGCGTTGGCCCAAGCTATTGAAATTTCTGCCGGAACACTTTCACGCTTCAATCATGAAGTTACTGATATTTCGGTTGAAAGCTTGACTGTACTGGCAGATCCGGATAGATTGCGGCATGTAATCAGTAATTTGTTAATTAATGCGGCTAAATATTCTCCAGAACACAAAAATATCTCCGTTTCCGCTGCAGCGATAACCGGCGCAGAATTATGCAAAATGTCTCGTGAACGCGGATTGCGGAATGATGATGAAGAGTTTATCAGTTTTGTACAAGATAATCAGGATAAATGGTGTTTAGTTCGCGTACTGGATGACGGAATAGGTATATCTCCGGAAAATATGAAACGGTTATTCTCTAAATTTGTTCGGTTAGAGTTAACCACAAACATTCGTGGCACAGGATTGGGCCTTTATATCTGCCGCAGATATATCGAATCTATGGGTGGAGAAATTTGGGTAGATAGTAAACTTGGCCAAGGTTCAACATTTAGTTTTTGTCTAAAACTGGCGCAGCAGATTCCTGCTGAGTCAAAATAATATTCAGTATATTTTAGGAAGGAGCAGCGCTTCATGAATCCGATTATCTTAATAGCAGATGATGAGCCAACAATCAGAAATCTGTTTCAGGAAGTATTTTCACTGGAAGGTTTCACAGTTGAAACAGCGGCAAACGGCGCTGAAGTTATTCAATTGCTTGGCAATACTGCCGGAGCAAACAGAATTTTGCTTTTAGATTTGCAAATGCCCATCCTGGATGGATGGGGTGTTGTCCGATGGCTGGTTGAACACCCAGAAGTAAAACTGCGCACCAAAATTATTTTAATGTCTGCCGCAGAAAAATTAAAACAAGCCAGCTCACTGGAACACGACGCAGAAATGGCAAAACCTGTTGGAATCGACGCTATGCTGGATATTATCCGGCCGTTTTTCGAAGAGTTTCAAGCATAATTTAAAATTAAGGGAGCAGCTCGGCATCATTTGGCTGAGGTTCAATACGCATGAAATTAGTAACACAATGCGACGAGCATAAATGGACCGCTTTTGTAGACGCCGCACAAACCGGCTATATTACTCAATCATGGGAATGGGGGCAGCTAACGCATATTGGAAAAATGCGCCGAATAGCTGTAGAAGATGATTCCGGAGCCTATATCGCCGCCATGCTTCTGATCGAAACAATGGCGCCGCTGATCAATCGGCCATATCTCTACGCGCCCCGCGGCCCCGTTTGCGATGATCCTGCCTCTGCGCAAATGAAGCTGCTGCTGCAGGGCGCCGAAGCGCTGGCAAAAAAATCCGGATGTTTTATGCTCAAAATTGAACCGCAAGTTCCCGATAACAACGAAATTTGGCTGAGCGCTTTAAAGGATTTAAAATTTAAATTAAATCCGTTTGCCAGCCACCCAAGAAGATCTTGGATGGTGGATATTACTGCGTCGGAACAAGAATTGCTGAGCAATATGAAAACAACTTGGCGGTATAATGTTAATCGCGGACTGCGCAATCTGAATATTCGCGTTGGCGCTGCGCCGGAAGATAAGGCTATCTTTTATGCGATTTATAAAGAAACTGCGGAACGGGATCACTTTTTTATCCATCCAAAATCTCATTATGATGAGATGTTTTCAATATTTGAAGCAAATGGCAAAGGCATATTATATATTGCTGAATATCAAGGTCAGCCAATTGCCGCGCAAGTTGCAATGAAGTGCGGCCCGGTTACCACTTCCATGTTTTCTGCGTCTTCAAACTCCTTGCGCAATATGCGCCCGAATCATCCATTACAGTGGACAGCAATCCGCTGGGCAAAAGAAAAAGGCTCAAAAATTTATGATTTTCGGGCAATTGCTGAAATTTTAGAGCCGGATCAAGAATTATATGGCCTTTACGCCTATAAACATGGGTACGGCGGTTATTCCTATTTAAGTTTGCCAACACACGATTTAGTCTATAATCCATTGTTTTACGCCGCATACCGCCAGGCGCTTTTGTTAAAACGCAGAAGAGATCGCGCGCGGTATATGCAGCGAATTTCCGGCAAAGAACAAAAAAATGAAACTAAAGAAGAAGAATAATTCTGCAACAGAAATTTCTAATTTGCCGGAAGAAATCTCCGGCAGCGCCGAGCCGCATGGCAAACATCGGTTAAAGAAAATGCGTGCGCGCAACATAGTCATTCGCGGCGCGCTGCTCTTTGCCATATTTATTGGCGTCATAGGCGAACTGGGCTGGTGGCGGGTTATCGCCACCGAAACACAACTTCCGGGCAAACATTTTAATTTGGGATTAAACGCCACTTGGCTGGCGCATACATGGGTGGGATCTTACCATACTCAAGCTGAATATCAAAACCTATTTTCATTGCTGAATAAAGAGCAAATCCACTATATTTATGTTCACGCCGGGCCATTAAATGGCGATGGCTCTGATTCACCGGAATTATACTCCTATGCCGGCGCCTTTATTCGCGCTGCAAGGCAATATGGCCCCAACATTAAAGCGCTGGCTTGGCTTGGCCAAATTTATGTGCCTAACTCTCAGCCATCCGATGGTGTATTAAACATTGCGCTGGCGGCAACTCGCAAAGCAATCGCCACAACCAGTGCATATTTTACGCAATCCCTGGGTTTTGATGGCGTTCACCTTGATATTGAGCCAATACCAAATAATGATCCGCATTTTTTAGATCTTCTTTCCGATATTCGGCAAGCTATTGGGCCGCAGCCAATTTTATCGCTTTCTACACCAAATTGGATAGCTGTAGCGCGCCTTGCGATTTTTATGAGTAAGCTAACCGATCGAGATAATTATTGGTGGACAACCTATTATTATCGCAAAGTTGGTCAATACGCCAACCAAATTGTTGTTATGCTCTATAACACTGATATGCCAACAGCGCCTTTGTATGAAGCGCTGGTAGAGCAAGAAACCGCACATATTAT
Organism: Chloroflexota bacterium; assembly: GCA_021778805.1. Classification (GTDB taxonomy): domain Bacteria; phylum Chloroflexota; class Ktedonobacteria; order Ktedonobacterales; family JACDGC01; genus JAJYBV01. Next base: position 41,674 of record JAJYBV010000011.1, read on the forward strand.
CCGCGATGTGCAGTTTGAAAGCCCAACAACCAAGGTATTAATCGGGCTGCCCACATATACCGGCAGCTCAAAAGCATTTCACGACTCTGCTGAAAATATTACAACGGGGCTTACCGGAGTGATCAACGGATTAAATTACGAGAGTTTTCACACCGCATTCGCTGGGGTTGCAATTTATCCTGAATGGCTTACAACCCCCGCAGATTGGGCGGTTTACAACACTTTATGGCTATGAATCCGGCAATCTATTTAAGGATTAGAGATTTGATATAGCCACACACCGCCAACATGTACAGGAGCAGTATTCAACCCACTCAATGAATTGGCAAACACAGGCTCTAGAGCTTCGCTAACAATAATATCATTCACATGGTATTGAGCAACAAACTTTTGAAAATCTTGTGCGGATAACGGCTTATTTTGCAGAAGAGTATTGATTGCTGCATTTTGAAATGATTGTGGTGTTGAACCAAAATATCCGCCCATTAACTGAAACTGAAAATCGGCTTGTGTTTGCCAAAACATGCTTAAACCTTTATAGCCAAATGGTATGGTTAAAACTACATCATGCGCAGTCAAATATTTGGAGTATATGCTTTTATCACTGAAAAACGCTGGGGTAGAATACTTGGTTGCCCAAGCCATCTTTGTAAAATTCGGTGAAATTACAACAATAGCTAAAATTACCAAACCATACGCCGCAAAGTTCTGGTATTTTGATCTTGGCAGCGCCAGCCAGAGCGCAACGGCAACACCCAGCAATAAAAATATATAAAGGGTAAACCGCGAAGGCAAAGCTTGGGCAATGAATGGAACATGAGCCATTACAGCCCAAGGCATGGCAAAATAATATTTGCCATTGATGTGCAAAACCGGTCCGAGTGAGCTAATTGCAATAATCAGCAGCATAATGCCCATCATTTTGCCATATGTATATTTCCAGAAATTTTTCAAAAATAAGATGAATATCAGCAGTAGCGGCAAACCAATATAACCGCCATTTTCCGCGAGATTGCCTGTAAAATTTTTAGATATTCCAAAAGCAATCTCACCAAATCTTGTTAAATTTGTTGGCGTAAGAAAATTTAACAAATCGATGGAATAATAGGAGGTATCATTTGTAACTTGCAATGATCCGCCAATTCCTTTAAATAAATAAATTATCAACGGCAATGCAAAGATTAAGCTGGCTATTCCGCAATAAAATAGCTCCAATATTATTTTCAAATCTATGCCATAGCCATGTTTGCGGGCAATTGCTTTTAATGCGATATACGCCAACATGGCCATGCCAATAAACACCAGAAATATAGCGGCTATTTCAATAGATATATATAATTGCCATGCAATGATAATACTTTCGGAAATGATAAAAACCGGCAATGTTATTTTATTATCGCGGCGCAGTAAATACATCAGAATGCTTAAGGGCAGCAAAAAAACCGCGTCAATATCCAAATGGCCGCGCATTTGCGCTAATTCATATGTTGAAAAACCAAAAATATACCCGCCAAACCACGCCGCAGGAAAACGCTTTGTCAGATAATAGCAGAGTAAAAATGCAGTAAACGCCGCCAACACCGGCTGCATTACCGCTATAATATTATACGCGACAATTGGTCCGGCAATGAATGTAATTGGAAGCCCAAACACTGCCAGCCCGGGTATAAATGTTGCCCACGCTAAATTATACCCAACCGGCGCCCAAATATAGTGTGTATAAAAAATATTTAATTGCTGCGTTATTGCAATCCGCAACCACTGAAAAGACCAAATATAAAGTGTTGGATCTTGGCCAACGCCTGAATAATATGTTTGCAAATGCTGCATAAGCGGTATTCCGAAAAACACAATTGTAAAAACACAATAAGATATAAATACCCCGGCAAACTTACTATAATGCAAAACATTTTGTTGCAACAGCAATTTTTTTGTGATTTTTATCCGTTTAACGGTAGCAGGCACATTGATATCCAAATCGGTAGTATCCATTTTTACACAACATTTCAGATTTATTTTAGCGCAGCAACATGAATTAAAGATGTTTTAGAGCTTTCGTTTTTGTACAAAACACCTATGGGCATGCCCTTGCGTCAGCACAGTCTGCAATCCGGGTTTATCGGGAATAGCAACTAATTTGTATTTCAGTGCTTTTATGAGGAGTATAATTATTTATTCCGGTTTTGTCTATATAAATAAGATGCTTAGTCGGTATTTTGTGGCGAAGTGCCACAGAAATGCTCTGCAAAATTATTTGCAGAGTATGTTTTAAGGTAGCTACTCAGTAATATAATTTTGGGGACACCCCAAACCCCGCGCAAGGGGTTGCCGCCCTTTACGAATCCCTGTGTGTGTACTATGCGGAGTTTGTTTATAAAAAGATAATTTTGGGGACACCCCAAACCCCGCGCAAGGGGCTGCCGCCCCTTACGAATCCCCGTGTGTGACCGTGCGGTATTTGTTTATATTAATCATTTTGGGGACACCCCAAACCCCGCGCAAGGGGCTGCCGCCCCTTACGAATCCCCATGTGTACTATGCGGAGTTTGTTTATAAAAAGATAATTTTGGGGACACCCCAAACCCCGCGCAAGGGGCTGCCGCCCCTTACGAATCCCCGTGTATGTACCGTGCGGAGTTTGTGCTTTTTGGCCAGGCAGCGCGCTGCGGCAGATTTTTTTACAAGTGGAAATATGCAAACAAAAAAGCGCCTGCGCCGACAACAAGCGCAATCAGTGTTAAGATGAATGTTAATGATTGCCAAAATTGAATTTGCCGGAAAGCAATGACATATTCTTCGTATAATTTATCGGTATCATCTTGCAGCGTATCTTTTACCTGATTCAAGGATATTTCCAATTCACTTTCAGATCGTAAGATCGCTTGCCGTTGCTCTGTTACCGAATGATCTAATTGATCTTCCAAATTTTGCGTCATCTTATGCTGATCTTTTGTAAACCGATCTAACAGCCTTTCAAGTTCAGCGGCTTGGTCGGCAATGCGCTGGCCGGCGATTCTAAAACGTTCCTCGATAATATCGGTAACAAATGCGTGTTCATCAATCATGCTGTTTGCATGTTCCGCGCGAATAGCAGCGCTTTGTTCATGCACAGCGGTAAACATCTGCTGCTGCATAGCGCCAAGCGCGCGAATCGTTTGGTCTCTTAGTACAAGCATATCTGCCCGAATTGCAGTAAAATTATCGGAAGATCCATTGGTATCGGCAGATGAATCAGCCTGTTGCAAACTTGATTGCGTTAACAAATCAGTAGCGGTAAATGTTTTTTGAAATTCGGCAAATTCAGTGGAAAGTTTCAGATATTTTTGTTCGGCGCTGTCTCGAATTTCTGCTTGAAACGCGCTCATTTGCTGATCCAGCGTATTTTTCAGTAGGTCTGCCCTATTTTGCAGATCTTGCACGGAAAGCGCTAAAAACGCTTCTGTAGCCTCACGAAGCCTAACAACATTATTTTTCTCTGATTCGTATTCTGATTGCATGCGGCTTATTTGTTCGAGTGAGCGATTCAAAAGGGCATTATAATTTTCCTGCCAAGCGGCAATTTGGGATCGCATTTGCCGCAAATCCTCAACAGAACGCTGTAACTCCTGTGTTTGCTGCTGCAATTCATCAATGGGTTGGGGCGCATGAACATTCATTGGCTCTAACTCAGTCTGTTGTAAAGCTTCAGTTAACGATTCAGAGGCTATGATTGTATCTTCAGCAGAAAGCGCCTGAGGATCGTCATGCGGAGTGATCATATCATCAACATGACGGTATGCGGATTGAAACGCGGTTTCCATGCGGCGCAAATCTCCCAAATGCCTTGTAACCTGCTGCAATTCCTGTGAGTCATCTGATACATCCGCCTGGGCGCTCGATTGGGCAGTATCCTCTGCCGACAAATTCGCGGATGCATCCGGCGCTATATTTTGACCTTCCATTGATACATATCCTCTTAAAAAATCCTTTTTTTTGTTTTTATATATCACAAATGGCGCCAATTTATATTATTTCCTGCAAAAATTACTTTATTCCAACTGTCTGCTTGTTCCATAGGCTATTTTTCTCAGAAACAAAGAGAGCCTGCTAATGCAGGCTCTGCTCACGAATCTAAGAGATAGATGCAGTTTTTATATCAAGATGAAAGGCAATGGATTTAGTGAAAAATTTCAAATATTGCCAGCGCGCTGGTTAAACCAACTAACGAACCGGCAATAACCTGGCCGGTTGTATGTCTGCCCAGCTCTACCCGAGACCAACTGACAAGTATAGCCGCTATCGCCGCCAAAGGTCCCCAAACAAAAGTAAACAGCCATAATAATGTTGCGCAAGAAGCTGCCGCGGTAGCGTGTGCGCTGATTTTCCACTTTAAATTAACGAAGCCATTAACTACATTTGCCGTAAACATTGCGCCAAGCGTTAACAGCGCATAGGAAGCGTGCAATTTTGCGTAAATAATTAAAACGATGATGATGGAGACAATGGAAAACGGATAAAGAAAATATCGCTGGGTTCGCTGAGAAACATCCAGATCGGTCCAATGGCCGCGACGCACTTGAAAAATAACCAGCGCCGTAAGTGGCAGCGCCGCAACGACTAAGGCAATAAACATTAAAACCACAGAATATTTTAAGTCATTATTGCGGGAATAAGAAATGATTAAAATGGTAAATAATGGAAAAATGATAGGATGAATTACCGATGAAATAATACGCGCAATCTCATGACGAACATGCGCTGAACGCGATTGCATAGCCGCGGCGCCGGTTTCCGTTTTTTGCGGATTAAATTCATCATGTCGAAATTGTGTCATGGTCGTATCCCTTCGTATCGTCTTAGGGCAAATGAAAACAAAAGCTTTTACGCTGTTAAATTGCCCTTCGGATGCTGCTGTTCAGGTTCATTATCATCTAATTCCGGAGGATCTGCCGGCTTTAGACGCAATGGCTCTTGGATTATGGCTTTTAATTGGGTAATTCGCTTGCCGCGCAATGCATTAACCGTTAATGTAACACCATTCTCGGTAACACTGTCTCCATATGACGGAATTTTATCGAGCTTTGTTTGCACATAGCCGGCTAGCGAATCATATTCTTCGCCCGGCTCCAAATTTGCGCCGGTCTCTTCATTAAAATCTTCGACACTTACCATGGCGTCTATCAGGTATTCTGATGGCCCTGTTTTTTGAATCGGGCTTTCATCAAAATCATATTCATCCTGTATTTCTCCCACTATCTCTTCAACTAAATCTTCAATTGTCACCAGCCCTGCAACTGCTCCATACTCATCAATGACAATGGCTATATGTATGCGTTTACTCCGCATCTCATGCAGCAAATCATCCAGCTTTTTGGTCTCCGGCACAAAATAAGCCTGCCGCATATATTTTTTCGCAGCAGCCTCCGCAATGTCAGATTGAATTGCTATTAGGAGATCTTTAGCGTAAAGCATTCCAACAATATTGTCAATAGTTTCTTCATACAGGGGTATGCGCGATAGTCCCGCCTTAATAAATAATTCTACCGCTTGGGTAATCGTTGCGTCAGACTCTAATGTAATCATATCGATTCGTGGAGTCATGACCGATCGAACGCTCGTATCTGAAAGCCCGAAAATATGCGTTATCATCGAGCGTTCTTCTTCTTCCAGCACACCTTCATTTTTGCTGACATTTACCAGCATCTTCAGTTCTTCTTCTGTCACCGAGGGGCCTTTATCGCGAATCTGAATATTTAATACGCGCAAAAGAAGCTCTGTAATAAAATTAAAGGAAAAAATTACCGGTTTTAGCAACCAGCCAACCGCTACAACAATCGGGGCAAAAAACAGCGCCCATGCATCTGCGCTTTGCACCGCGGCGCTTTTTGGGGTAATTTCACAGAAAATCAGCGCAACTACCGACATTGCTACCGAAGCAATAACATCACCCCACTGCGGAGAAAACGTGATTGCAATTACCGTTGCGATGGATGACGCCAAAATAAGCGCAATATTATTGACAACCAATATTGTCGTGAGTAATTGTTTTGGATTTTCCAGAAATTTTTCAACGCTTTGCGCGCGTATATTGCCGTCTTCGGCTAAATTTTGCATTCGAATTCGGTTTACTGATGTTAGTGATGTTTCAGCGGCAGAGGCTCCGGCGCAGATAATAAGAAGCACAATAAGGATTGTTATCAGCGCAGGCAATTGATTCCCGGCTGTTATATCCCCCAAAAACACAAATCGAACATACATTAAAGCGCCAAAATTGTTCATATGCTCCCTCTTAAAAACACTTCTGCATTCAGCATACTTTTGTTGAAAAGCGAGGAAGCGCTATGACTGCGCTTGCTTTTGCAGATAGCTTGAAATTTTTGCGTAACGCGAAGAGTATCATTTTCAATCCGGTATTTTAGATATATTGACGGATTTTGATGTGACGTAAATAGGCGTTTTGAATGAAAAGAAGGCAATGGGTCTATGATACAACTATGATAGTCGTCATCACTCTGCGGAATATTAGATTTTTTAGTGGAATGGTTCATAATTTTATGAGATAACTATAAAAACAACCTTTCCCAACACCTGGATTCACCTCCTGAGTCGATGCAAAGAAAGGGGCTGGGGTACTAGGATTCGAACCTAGGATGGAGGATCCAAAGTCCTCTGCCTTACCGCTTGGCCATACCCCAATAATTTCCTAAACCTAACTGCATTTTGTATGAAACAAACTGCCATTGGTTTCGTTTTTTTTGTAATACCACTTAGCCAAATATCGTAAAAATTTGTCTAAGTGATACCTTTAAATGGGCAATAACTTCTAAGGGAAGTATACGCCAAAAATCCCTGCATTGTCAACACCATTGGGAAATAAGCATTCTGCTTTTGAAATACTATCCAGCTTGAAATAATACACTGAGATGTATTTGCCTGCGTGGTTACAACTGCTCGGAGTAGAGCGTAGCAGTTCCAAACGTCTGGCAATCAAAAGTGACGAAGAAGCTGCTACGATTTGAAAATCACTTAAAGGATGACCTCACGGATAGGAATACTGGGAATTTTGTCATAACCTACTAAGTCTTCAAAGGTGGTGGTGTAGAGAAAGGTTCTGCCGCCCTCTGCGACATACCTTGTCTCATATATACGGTTCTTCATGTGAATAGACACCGCATAAACCTCAGTGTTGTGTACATCTCTTGCCAGAGACGCCACCAAGGTTACTGTGTATTTGACCTCTTCTAAGCTTACCCCAACATTACTTTCATACCGAAACCGAATGAGATTGGAGTACTCCTCAAGCTGCATAACTCCTTGGTATTTCTTGTGATTTCCTATTGCCGGTTTCTTCTTCGACATGAATTACCTCTTCTTTTACGTGATGACAATGTCACCATTGAATGATGTCAACAAATATCTACCATATACCATCGACGCAACATGCTTCTGCATATAGTATATGTGTGACGCAAAACTCGGAAGTTTTTATAAGACGGTTACCTCTGTGAAAATATAAATTTTTTCAGCATATTAAATCTTGCCCAAATATACTACCTCATTGTATATATTGACATTCATCAATATATCATGCTATTCTCTGGTTAGGCACACGCTTTCCAAACATTGCCAAACATTTGCAGGAGTCTTTTAGTGAAAAAAATCCCAGTTCTGCCACAAAACGATGCAAATCAATGTGTCAATCAACCAATTGCGCTTTCCATTTCCCCGCAGCAATGCGCATTTTTGGCAGAAGTAGTACACGCCGCAGCCGATAAAACCAGAATCGCAATCTTAGATTTATTGACGCAAACAGACGCATATTTGTGTGTGTGCGACATCACTGCGCAGTTTCAGCTTAATCAACCTACAATCAGCCATCATTTACGGATTATGCGGGAAGCCGGCTTAATTTCAAAAAAAATGTCCGGTGTTTGGGCGCATTATCAAATTACCCAAACCGGCAAAGATTTACTTGCCGCTATCTATCATGTACAACCAGTATCAGACCCATCATAGAGAAAAGGTACAAATGAAAATCACAGCAACTTTCGCTCATGCGCTGCAAAGAAATTACACGCTGCTTACCGTCGCAACCGCAGAATGTATAGGAATCTTTGGTTTAGTTTTTGCCGGATGCGGCGCAATTATCATTGATACGCTTTCGCATGGCGCGATAACCCATATCGGTGTCAGTTTAACGTTTGGTCTTGTGGTCACAGCTATGATCTTTGCCACCGGGCATATCAGCGGCGCACATTTAAATCCCGCAGTTACCTTAGGATTCACCGTAACAAAACATCTTTCCATACAAAAAATGCTGGTATATTGGGCCGCTCAGTTCAGCGGAGCGATAGCGGCAGTGTTCGCTTTAAAGCTTCTGTTCGGCGGCGCGGCAAAACTTGGCGCAACCATACCATCCGGATCGGATATGCAATCATTTGCGCTGGAAGTAATACTCACATTTTTTCTGATGTTTGTTATCATGGCAGTTGCCACAGATTCCCGCGCCAAAAGTGAATTTGCCCCAATTGCAATCGGGGCAACAGTTGCGTTAGAAGCGCTCTTTACCGGACCAATCAGCGGCGCCTCCATGAATCCTTTTCGGTCATTGGCTCCTGCGCTGCTAAGCGGATACTGGAACAGCCAATGGATATATCTTACAGCGCCCTTTATTGGCGCCGCTGCGGCCGCAATACTTTACACATGGCTGAATAATGCAAACCATACACGAGGAACAATTTCATGAAAAAACAAGTCTTAATTCTATGCACCGGGAATTCTGCGCGCTCGCAAATGGCAGAAGGTTTTTTCCATGCATTTGCGGATGATTGGTGCGATACATTTAGCGCAGGCACACATCCATCACATGTGCATCCCTTAGCGATAGCGGCTATGGCAGAAAAACATATCGATATCAGCGGGCAGCGCTCAAAATCACTGACAGAATATCTGGCCAAGCCATTCGATTTTGTCATAACGGTTTGCGACAAAGCCGCTGAAACCTGTCCTATGTTTCCCGGTTCCGCTGTGCGAATTCATTGGAGTTTTCCCGATCCGGCGCAGGCAGGCGGATCGGATGAGGAAAAAATACAAGCCTTTCGCAATGTTCGTAACGATATGGAAGCAATCATCACCCATTGGCTTGCGCAACAAACAAATCCATAATTCATCTGTAATTTTTGGTGTCTAAGTGCTATTATGTTTGTATCAAGATAACAAAGGAGTTATACAATTTTGTCTCGAACCGCATTTATGAGCTTGGTGATTGTATTATTTCTGGCTTCCTGCGGGGCAGCGCCGGCAAGCACATCACAGAACACTGCCCAGCAGGGCTGCCATTTTACTATTACCGTACCGGCAGGATGGGCAGTTGTGCAAAAACAGCAAAATTCCAGTTCCGGCTTTTTATGCGCCATGACTATCGGATTAACCGCATACGAAACATCTCAGCAATATTCGCAAATGAATATTCAGGTTTTAAGCGCAGGATCGGCCAATGTGCAGCAAACAATTCAAGAATTTGCGCATAACAGTCAATATTCAACGATACAGCTGCATGGTTACAACGGCTATATCTCTACACAAACATACTATGTTGCGCCGCCAACCATGCAGCCTGGGCAAACAACACTTGCGCCGCCAACGGCAAACTCGCCGGGCACAGAAACTCACACCGAATATGATTTTCCCACACAACAATATTTATATACTATTATTACGCAAAATATTGTTGGGCAAAACGCAGATTCCGGTTTAAACTCACTGATTCAATCATTTTCTATAACCTCGTGAACAACCACTGAGCTGAAGACTCAGTGGCTTCGGCCACGAAAGTCCAGGCCCAGTCCCGCAAGGGCACGTTCACCAGACTCGGTCAGGAGAAATCCTGGTTCCGTTCGGAAGGTCATGACACCT
>JAJYBV010000012.1 GCA_021778805.1 Chloroflexota bacterium
GTGTGGCTTGTTTCCCCACCTCCACCCGTGTGTAGCCGGTCAGTGTTTGTTCAACAACAGGCGCTATGGGGCACTCAATGTACTCAGCTCTGTTGGTTTTCATCCTGATTAAAATAGTAAAGTTCATAATCGTGTGGCTTGTTTCCCCAGTAAGCAATCTATTCTCAAAATCTTGGGGGTCAATATGGCAGATTTTAAAGACGCAGTAGCAAAAAGCCCGGTTGTAGTAGAAATACGTGAAGCAGAACGAACAAAAGGGCGAGTAGAAGGTCAATTATTAGCAGTACGAAAACTTTGGATTAAACGATTCGGTAAGGATGCGATGGCAACCGATGTGGAAGTTGCCTTGAGTCAATCTTCCTCAGATTTACTTGAACAAATCATTGAAAATTTTGGTGATGTTAATTATACATTGCTACAAGCGCGAAATGATATCAAGGCGTAATTGGCTTTTTTGCGCCAAGGGATGCTGTATTACGCCTTGGTTGCGCTTCCCATTCGTGCGATGCGGACAGTTGTTGTTTTATCTCGAATTTTTCTGGCGTCCGGATAATGTGTCACTTGCATAAAATGCCGTTTGGAAGACGGCAATCAGCGGCATGATTGCGCCGCAAAAGAGTTCAACAATAATTACCGCGATTATTATGGCAGATGAAATTGCTGTTATGCGCGAAATACCATAGAGAATAAGCGAGAGCGCTGAAATAGCGAACAGCCATTTTGACCAGAAAATAACTCGTTGAGCGCCATATGTATTAACAAGCTGCCATTCTTCCTCTGTTCGAGCGCCAACACGAAACCCATACCATTTATTTTTATGAATTTGACCTTTCAAGAGAGGAATACTCATTCCGATAAAGAATAGTACCATACTGATATTGATTATTGCTATTATTAAAACACCAATACTCATGAAGTCACCTCATTCCATTTTCTTATAAACCATGTAATTTTTTCCAGATGCTTGGGTTTCATACATGCCGCTACTCTGACCAAAATGTTGTATTCTGCAAATACTATTGCATCAAAATACCATTATATGACACGGATTGTGATGTTTACAATGTGATTTTAGATAAACTGAATGAATAGTTTTTTTGTGTGATATAGAATTTAAATTAAGATAGACACAAGTTTGCCTCCAAAATAAACAAACTTGTCCGTTTCTTTGCATTAGAATTGCCGATATTCCGGATAAGAGATACAATGAAATGAGATATTTGCGGCATTTTGGCGCACAATATTGTTATTTCTGGGATAGAAGGGGCGGTAGTCTGCCATAGATGATGAATATGCTTCATCTGTTGCGGAAATAATACAGATGTTATGAGCGGTAAAAAATCTCTTTGGGAAAAATATTATTTTTATGCGTCCCAAACCATACAGAAAAATGAAGGCGTTCAAAACGGATATTCATACGCTCGCAAAATAACGCAGAAACTTTGGAATGCGCCTTTTGTCAAACGTATTCGCGTTGTGTTCAGCAATGAGCAAGTGGATTATCGCATTAGTTTAGCGGTAATAATCGGAGGCACAGCAAGTTTAACCGCGTTTATTGCAATATTGTTTCAAATTTTAGGGCCGTTTTCTAATGTTGAAATATTGTATCTGCCATTTATTGCCATGCTGGGATATCATTGGAATTGGCGGCATGGATCTGGCGCGGCGTTTTTATCGATATTGCTGGTATATATTTTCTTTATCCCTCCGGCAGGTATTTTGAAGCCGTTAACACCCATTGATACAACACAGATTATTGTTTCAATTTTTGCAATGGTATTTATTTTATTTTTAGCTCAACTCGCCCGGATGGGCCGAATTGTTACCGAAAAAGAAGCCGGCCGGGTTAAAGCATTAAACGCCGTCGGTGTTGCGCTCGCACAAACATTCGATGAAGAACATCTGCTGAATATGATTGCCAATGTTTCTATTGAACTGACCGGCGCCACTTTTGCAGCGTTTACTCTGCGGCCCGTAGATTCCTCGGGAACACCGCTGGTTGAATCACGGGGCAATTTCTTTCAATTGGCGGCGGTTGTTGGGGTATCTCCGGAAGAAGCGGAAGCCTTGCGCCGAGTAGCCTTGGGCGGCAAAGGCGAGCTGGAGCCGATATTTCATCATGGGATTAGCGTTCGGATAGATGATATGTTTGGTGTGTACGCCAAAAGACCGCAAACGGCCAATGTTCTGCACTTCGATGTAAAACATACCACTCCGGAACTGGTCGGCATGCCGCGCGGTCATCCAATGTTCCGCAGTTTTTTGGGTTCGCCCTTGATAGACCGTAAAAACAGAGTGCGCGGCGGTTTGCTATTGGGGCATCCGGAGCCGAATAAATTTACGCTGGATGATGAGGCGCTATTGAATGGGTTAGCGGCGCAAGCAATGGTTGCTCTGGAAAATGCGCGGCTGTTTCGGACGGAGATTGCGCAGGCAAAAGAACTGGACACCATTTTTGAAAATATTTCGGACGGGGTGCTGCTCGTAAATGAACGTGGTGAAGCGCTGCGGGAAAATAACGCCGCTAAATTGCTTCGTTCGACCATATTAAATGGCGCAAGTGAAGACATTCAAGCAAAATTTGAGATTATACCGGCAAAAAAAACCATTAAAGATGGCTCATATCAAAGTGAACCGATTGTTTTTGAAGACGCAACGGGGGTATTGCGAGAATTTTCTGTCAACGCCACACGCTTTGAACTTGAAGATACCGAATCAATACTGGCCCGCCGCGCGCATAAACTAAACGGCGCGCAAATACAAACGCTGGGTGTGGTGATTATGTGGCACGATGTTACAGAAATCCGGCGGCTGTTAGAGGAACAGAAGGCGCGCGCATCTGCCGAGGCCCGCAAAGAGCTACTGCAAACTATCATCGACGAGCAGCCCAGCGGCGTATATTTAGTGCGCGGAAAAAACGCCGAATTAATGCTGGCTAACCGCGCCGCCACAGAGATTTGGGGCGCGGAATGGAAGATTAATCAACCAATGCAAGATTTTATGGATGCAAATTCCATTACGATCTATAAATCTCATGGCAAGGCGCTGCAATATGAGGAATTAGGTACAATCCGTTCACTGCAGTCCAATAGCGCCAATCACTTTGAGGAAATTATCCGCAGAAAAGACGACACAGAAAAAGCCGTGCTGTTTAGCGCTGTTCCCATGGATAATCAAATTTTACATTGGACGATGATCGGCGCGCTGGATGAATCCGAAACGTTGCTTGAACCGGTTTCATTGGTAGTTTTGCAGGATATTTCAGCTATGAAAGAAGCGGAAAATACAAAAGACCAATTTATTACTATGGCGGCGCATGAATTAAAAACACCTATGGCAGCAGTAAAAGGTTACGCTGATATGCTCGTTACCCATAGCGGAGATACTGCAAATTCTGCGCCTTTAAGTGAATGGCAGCAAGAGGCAATCAGCACTATTCAGCTTTCCATCAGCAGGTTAGTGGAATTGACGGAAGATTTGCTTGATGTTACTCGGCTGCAAGCTGATAGATTGGAACTGACTATTGAGCCGCATGATATTATTGCGCTGATGAAACGTGTTGTAAAGCGCTTTAGGGCGATGACGCAAAAACATACCATACAAACAAATTTTCCCGAGGGCTATTTGGTTGTAATGGTCGATCCTGCGCGCACTGAACAAGTGATGGGCAATATTATCAGTAACGCAATTAAATATTCTCCCGATGGCGGTGAAATTTGCATCACGGTTAAACATTCCTCCGATGCAAATATGGCGGAAGTTTCAGTTAAGGATCATGGCATTGGTATACCGCAATCTCAGCACAACCGGATATTCAGCAGATTCGAACGCGCTGATAACGCAAGATCTCTTAGTATCAGCGGAACCGGTTTGGGTTTATTTATCAGCAAAGAGATTATTGAGCGCCAAGGCGGACATATTTGGTTTGTTTCAGATTTAGGGAAAGGCTCTACTTTTTTTATTGCGCTGCCATTGGCTCTTCCTATCGATGAATATTGATATGCTGCCGGCTGGATTTAATGTGAGATTGTATACGGCGCGGCAGTTCATTTCAGTGTAGATTTTGCTGATTCCGAAAAAATATATTCAAGAAAAAATTTTTGCCCTTGGGAACTATGTATAGCATACCGATAGAGAAAAATAACACAATGTCCTGAAAGGAATTCTTATTTATGTATGCGTCAGACACTGGAGAGGCGTCACTTCAAGTATTAGCGTCATTGCTGCCGGCATTAACCGGGCTTTTTGATGATGATGTAGCGTTTGCGGTTTGCGATCGTGAAAAATGTGTTGCCTTGCAGCAAGGAGTTCACCTGCATGTCAATTTAAATCCTGGGGAAACAATTCGACCGGGCGGAGCTTTTCACGAAGCGCTGCGAACAGGCAAAAGCGTTGTGAAATTAATACCAAAAGAAGTGTATGGAACTGAATTTTATTCACATGCAATACCATTGAAGAATGCCGGTCAAATATATGGTGTTTTTGTGGTTGCTAAAGGTGTTGCCAAAAAGATGGAAGTTAGCGCAATGACATCGGAGCTTGTGAATTCACTGAAACAAATTACAGAAGCCGCCAATGGAATAACAAATAGTTTGCAAGAGGTCGCGCATAAAAATACCCAGTTGGTTACCGAAGCGCAAAGTGTACAAAGCCAAACAAAAGACACGAATGAGATTCTAACTTTTATTCAGGAAGTTGGCATACAGACTAATTTGCTTGGTTTAAACGCCTCTATCGAAGCGGCGCGCGCTGGGCAAGCCGGCGCAGGCTTTAGCGTTGTCGCGGAAGAAATTCGCCGCATGGCAACATCTACCAGTGAATCGGCAAAGAAAATCGGTGTAACATTACACACAATTGATGTTTCCGTTCATCAGATTACCGAGAAATTGTCCGCTGTCAATTCAATGTTTCAAGGGCAGGCTGCTGCAGTTGAACAGATATCTGCCACGATCGGCAATTTAACATCGACTGCGCAAAAACTTGATTCGTTATCTTCAAAACTATAGCAGCGCAAAGATTGGATAGTATTCGCAATGGGCGGCATTTTTGCCGCCGCACTCTTTAGTGCATGTCAGTTGACAAAATAGAACATTTGTATTATAATACGTGTAGCAATAGTATCTTTTTTTGTTTGGCGCAATAGCCATACATATTGTTTATTCCCCTTTTTTGCGGAGGCAGCAAATGACCAAAGAAGAAGTTATGAGGCAAATTTCAACAGAATGGCAGAATTTACAATCAGTACTACAGTCACTCAGCGAACAGCAATTATCCGGTCCCGTAGACGCCGCAGGATGGCGCGCGCAAGATCATATCATGCATATCGCCGGGTGGGAGCGGTGTTTAGTCGGCGTTTTAAACGGCCAGCCGGCGCATGTTGCGTTAGGTGTTGATGAGGCGGTTTGGAAAAGCTATAATTTCGACACCATCAATAATATTACCTTTTTACATAACCATTCCATGCCTTTGGCAGATGTAATGGCAACTGCGCAAACCACGCATGCGCAAATGCTGAACAGACTGGAAACGCTGCAAGACAGCGATTTATCTCAGCCAATTACAAATGCGCAAATTCAAGCTGACCACGAAGATTCAACCTTAAATTGGATATTAGGAAGCACGGTTTTTCACTATAAAGAACATCTGCCGTGGATAGCATCCCTTGCCGCAAATAATTCCAATTCACCGCAGGAATAATTGCGCAAAACACTCATCCATACAATATCAAACGGTTCATTGCCTGACTGATTATCAACAGGCAATGATATTTCAGCAGTTTTCCAGCCCGAATATACAATTCAGCGCCAAAGTTAGATAAGGCGCTGCTCGCGCGCATACGCAACTGCTTGTGCACGTGTGTGCGTGTGCAGTTTCAGAAAAATATTTTTTACATACCACTTTACTGTATTTGGCGCAATATGCAGCTGTGCAGCAATCTCCTTATTTTCTAATCCTTCTGCAATATAAACTAATATTTCCTGTTCCCGACTGCTCAGTAACTTTGTGGGATTTTTTGAGTAGGGCACTTCAGCCATGATATGACTGATAATATTCGCTAAATATTTTGGCGGGCCAATCTTTTTTGTTTGAGCGACGCTGAGTAAATCTATAATAATTGGACCAATTTCACAAAATATTCGCATATATGCGGAAGGCTCAGCAATCTGCAGCGCCGCTTCCAAAGCTTGTAATGCCTCTGTTTCTTGCATTTGGTGTTTTAACAGCACGGCCTTCCAAATAAGAATCTCTAGTACAGATGCAAATCTTCCGGCAGCTTTTGCCGAAATTTCTAAATCTTGCACAATAGTTTCTACTTTGTCGTAGGTTTGCGTTGTTATTAAAATGCGCAGCGCAATCAGCCAATTTTGTTCTGAAAGATATGTAAGTGGTTCATTTTGTCGCGAAATGAAAGCAAGCGCCCATTTCTTTGCCAACGCTGCATTACCGCCATATAAATGGTAAAACGCATACGCCGAGGCAATTGTGTCGTCAAACTGCCGTACTCCGGAATGAATAACTAACCGTTCCAGCGACCGCAAACGTTTTAAACTTTGGAAATTATGCTGTAATTTAGTTTCAACACGAAGCAATTGCAATTGGCCATAAATAATATTTCCTAAGTCACCCCACATCGGCGCAAGTTTTAATCCTTTTTGTAAATTATCAACTGCCTCATCTGTGATGTCCCATTCCCGATAAATTGCGCCATAACCAATATAAACCATCCCTGCTACCGGCAAAATATTGCCATTTGGTGTCGACGCTATGCATATGGCGTCGCGAAAAACTATCAGCGCTTCTTGTAGCCGCGCCATGGCCATCAAAGTAAAACCCTCTCCATATAAAGAAGTAATTGCCACATTTGCAATACGCTGTTTTATGGCAAATGCATACGATTCTTGAAACGCTATCAGCGCCATGTTCATGTTTCCGTCCCACCAATATGCTGCCGCTGCGCCAATAAGCAGCAATGCATGTTCCAGCTCGTTATTTGGTGGTAAATAGTAAAGCGCTTGCTGGAGATATTGCTGGGTTAATTGAATTTGCCCCTTTGAAGAAGCTATCATGGTTTTAAGCAGCCAAACTTCACCAATATTGCCATGAATACTGTTTGCTGCTTCTACTGGGGTAAGTGAATTTTGCGCTTCAGCGGGGTGTTTGATGAGAATGTGCGCAGCCAAATTAGTATATTTTTCAGCTTTGTTCAATTGCCCGATGTTCGATAAAACTGCAGCATAAATCATAATAAGCTGCACATTCATAAAACGTAAGTTTTTGGGTATCCTTTGCAGCCAACTGTATATTGTCATTATTTCGCCAATCAACATTTTTGATGGCGCTGTTTGTATAATCAACGGAATTGCAATATCCCACAATTGATATGTGGTTGTAATAAAGATTGCAGTGTCAGCGTCATTTTGTTTGCTAAACCATTCCGCGGCGCGGCGTGCAAGCATGCTAAGCAATTCTGGTGATTCCGCCCGCAGTTGTGCATGCAAAAAATCACCGATAAGCGGATGGAATCTATAAATTTCTGAAGCAATATCTACAGGTTCGATAAATATTTTAGACATAATTAGTTCATGGAATAGCTCGTATCCAGCAGTATTTTGCGTTACTGCCATGCAAGATTCAGCATTAAAAATGGGTAGCACGGAAATTTGTTTAATAAATATCTGCAACTGCGGGTTCAGTCCTTTTAACGCTTCTTGTTCAAGATATTCAACCAGCAATCGGTTTTGTCCTGTAAATCTTTCTAATTGAAATTGCTCCGGTGAGTCTTTTTGATAGGCTTGTCCCGCTAAATGCAACGCCGCGCCCCATCCGCGAGTTTGTTCAACAAGTTTTCTTGCGTCTTTATCAGTTATGGTAATGTGATAGATTTGTCGTAGCAATGCTGCGGATTCTTCCGCCGTAAATTGCAGATCCTGTTCGGTGATCTCCGCAATTTCTTCGCGCAGTTTCAATTTACTTAACCCAATGGGGATGGCGTTTCGCGCGATGCACAATATATGCAACGATGGTGGCGCATGTTCTGCAAAATATAAAAATTCATTGTGCAGTCGGTGGTTGCGGATAAACTGCATATCATCATACACCAAAACTATTTGTTTTTGCTGCACATCAATGTGTTGAATCAACTCATCAATCAACGTATAGCGGCGCGCATATAACAGAATCTTTTGCTGTTCAAGTGAAACATCCAAAACAGCGCAGGTATAACGCCAAAATCTTGCCGGATCGTTATCCAGCATATCCAGTGTTAACCACCCTGCAGAAATGTGTTCATGATAAAGGCACATAGTTGCAGCGGTGGTTTTGCCGTATCCTGCTGGTGCAGTAATTATTGTTAAATTGCGTTGCAAACCTTCGGCTATTCGTCTGTTAACACGTGCTCGGAATAACCGGTCGTTTTGAATTGGTGGCAGTTTCATTTTAGCGCGCAAAAGAATTTCCGCAGTATTAGGAATATTTGGCATATACAACAGTCTTTATCGGTGAATTATATGGATTTAAACTTTCGCCTAAATCATATACATACATCATATAACAAAGGTTTTACTGCTGATTTTAAGAAAATAACTTGTACTGCGCCACTGCAAATTATGGGCAAAAAATTTAACGATTTTACGCATTATCCACAGTTCTTATAAATTTTTCGCGATACCGCTTTCAGCAAGCCTTCCAATATGTTTATTGCGTTACCGCGGCGGCGCGCATCTGTTGCGCCAAAACGCCGGCGCTGGCAGATCCTTGAGCGGATCCGGCTTCATCATAAGCGTTCATCAATGCAGAGCCAACTATAACACCGTCCGCATAGCGCGCCGCAAACGCGGCATGTTCTGGTTTCGATATTCCAAACCCTACACACAGGGGGATGTTTGGGGCGGCAATGTGAACGCGCTGCATAAATTGCGGTAAATCTTCCGATAAGGCTGTGCGTGCGCCGGTTACACCATTTAAACTAACGCAATAAATAAATCCGGAATCGGCGCTTTGCGCAGCGGCGCCAATTGCTTTCAGCCGCCGATCCGAGCTGGATGGCGCCGCCAGAAAAATCGGCGCAATTGCATATGGCCGGCCTGTGTCTATCACTGCTGCAGATTCTTCAACTGGCAGATCCGGAATAATACACCCGCATATTCCGGAATTTGCCGCAAGCCGCATTGCTGTATCCAGCCCCATGCGCAGCAGTGGATTATAGTACCCCATCATCACTAAAGGGATTTTTGTTTGCGCGGCTATTTGTTCTGCCATTTGAAAATATTTCCGCATGGTTATGCCGTTTTCCAGCGCGCGCTGACTGGCTTTTTGGATGGTTGCGCCGTCCGCCAAGGGATCGGAAAACGGCGCGCCCAGCTCAATAATATCAGCGCCTGCGTCGGCCATGGCCTTCGCCATAGCAACGCTTGCCGCTTCGTTTGGGTATCCAAGCATTACATAGGGAATAAATGCGGCGCGTTTTTCCTGCCTGGTTTTTGCAAATATATTGCGCAGCGTATTTGTCATAAGTATATTTATCCTTTTCATCATCGTACTTGTCTTATAGCCAAAACAGCGTTTTTCCGGATGCTATAGTGAAACATCCAGCGCGGCTGCCGCGGTATTCATATCTTTATCTCCCCGGCCGGAAAGATTCACAATAATAATTTCCCCTGCGCGCATTTCACCGTTTTTATGCAGCGCAAATAATTCCGCAATTGCGTGGGCGCTTTCCAAGGCCGGAATAATGCCTTCCATGCGGCAGAGCGCTTGGAACGCCGCCAGCGCCGGACCGTCTTCTATAGTGGTATAGCGTGCTCTGCCGGTTTCTTTCAACATGCTGTGTTCCGGGCCAACACCGGGATAATCCAACCCTGCCGATATGCTTTGCGTTTCCAAAATTTGTCCGTCATCGTTTTGCAGCACATAACTATATGAGCCATGCAGCGCGCCGGGGCTGCCATATGTTAGCGACGCCGCATTATGGCCCGGCTCTGGTCCGGAGCCGCCGGCTTCTACGCCGATTAATTCCACCGCAGTGTCGTCAATAAAAGGATGAAAAATGCCGATAGCGTTTGATCCTCCGCCAACACATGCAATCACTTTGTCGGGCAAGCGGCCCTCTGCGGCTAAAATCTGCCGGCGGGCTTCGGTTCCTATAACCGATTGAAAATCGCGCACGATGCGCGGAAACGGGTGCGGACCAACAGCAGAGCCGATAAGGTAATGGGTAGTTTGTACATTGGTTACCCAGTCGCGCATTGCCTCGTTAATTGCGTCTTTTAAAGTTTTGCTGCCGCTTTCTACTGCGCGAATGTCTGCGCCCATCAGCCGGATGCGGAATGCATTTAACGTTTGCCGGCGAATATCTTCCACACCCATATAAATAACGCATTCAAGCCCCAACAGCGCGCAAGCAGCCGCAGTGGCCACACCATGCTGCCCGGCTCCGGTTTCCGCGATGACACGTTGTTTGCCCATTCGTTTTGTCAGCAACGCCTGGCCAATGGCGTTATTAATTTTATGCGCGCCGGTGTGCGCAAGATCTTCGCGTTTTAAATATATTTTTGCGCCGAAATGTTCCGATAGATTTCGCGCATAATATAACGGAGTTTCTCTGCCGACAAAATTTTTCAGCAAATCATCTAATTGCTGCTGAAACAATGGATCTTGCCGAGCCGCCAGATATTCGGATTCCAGCAATTCCAGCGCAAACATAAGGCTTTCCGGCGCAAAAGTTCCGCCAAATGAGCCAAATCGACCCGCCGCGTTGGGATATTCCTGAGATTTTTTGGTAGATTGAATCATATACACCCTCGTTATCAGCTTGTTATAATGAATTACCGCGCGCGTTTGCGATAAACGCTTGTATGGCGGCGTGATCTTTTTTACCCGGCGCATGTTCTACTCCGCTGCTAACATCCACTCCCCAAGGGTGAACTATCGCGGCGGCTTCGCGCACATTGCCGGCGCGCAACCCCCCAGCAAGCATAAGCGGATAGCGCTGCGCCAATTCTTGGGCGGTGCGCCAGTCGCCAACGCGCCCGGTTCCTCCCAGTTCATGTTTTTCGGCGGAGTCTAGCAGCGGCATGCAGCCTATATTTAATGCGGCAATGATCTCGTCTTCAGTATGTACGGCTGCTAAAACCGGCAGATGAAAATCGGCAAATTGCCATAGATTTTCTGTTGCCGGCCCGGTAAGCTGAACCGCTTGTAATCCGGCAATTTCCGCAATGGCGCACAGCTCACTAAATGATTCAAAGGCAAATACACCTATCGTCATTTGGTTTTGCGGCAACTTTTGTGTTATGGCGCGCGCCGTTTGCGCGTCTATGTGGCGGGGACCCGGCGCAAAAATCATCCCGATAGCGTCGGCGCCGCACTGCGCGGCGGCAATTGCGTCGGCGGAATTGGTAACACCACAAATTTTAACAAACGGAACTTGACCAGCCGGCGCTACTTGGCAAAATTTGGGCAGCCGCGCAAAATCAACCAGCGCGCGCCCAGGCTGTTCGCTGCGCATAAACGCCTCGCCGATCAATACCGCAGAAGCGCCGTAGCGCCGCATGCGGGCAAGATCTGCCCCGGAAGTAATGCCGCTTTCGGCGACGATAACTTTTGCCGGCTTTAACGTTGGCTGAATACGGCTGAGCAGCGTTGTATCCACTTCGAATGTGCTTAAATTGCGAGAGTTTACTCCCACAATAGCGGCGCCGGCGCACAACGCGCGCTGCGCTTCCTCTTCTGAATGAACCTCTACCAGCGGCTCCATTCCCAGCGTTCGGCTCAGCGCAAGCAGTTCACTGAGCATACGATCATTCAGCAGCGCCGCAATCAATAAGCAGCAATCTGCTCCGGCGGCGCGCGCTTCATACACTTGATATTCGTCAAAAATAAAATCTTTGCGTAATATTGGCGTTTGCGGCGCAGCGTGTTTTACCGCGCGCAGATCTTGAAGACTTCCTTGAAAAAAATCTTCTTCAGTCAGAACCGAGATCATCGCCGCGCCGGCTTCGGCGTAGCTGCTGGCTGTCTCGGCAGGATCCAGATCCGGCCGCAAGGCGCCTTTTGAAGGAGACGCGCGTTTTATTTCAGCAATTATTTGTATGGCGCCATTTGGGTTTTGCAGCGCTGCCAGCGCGTTCAGCGGCGGAGTTGCGGCGTAAGCCATCTGTTGCATTACTGCCAATGGAACATCAATTTTCCGCTGCTCTAACCGTATTTTTACGGCGTTGGCAATAGTTGGTAAAAAGGCGCCGGTGTTCATAGCACAAACTTCACTTTTCTCAATAATTCAGAGATGATTCGCTTCAATTTGCCGCATAAGATTGCATGCGCGTCGCCGCCAAATCTTGGGAAAGCGCAATAAATTTTCCCATTGTTTGCAGCGCGCCATTAGGGTTCATGTGTGATTTAGCCAGTTTTACGCCATCTTTAATCGATTTGGCCTTGCCGCTGATATACAGCGCGGCGCCGGCGTTCAGCGCGATAACATCGGCTTGCGGGCCGGTAATTTCTCCGGAAAGAACACCGCGAATTATAGCGGCGTTGGTTTTGGCGTCTCCGCCGCGCAAAGCAGAAAGCGGCGCAGTGGTAAGCCCCATTTCCTGCGGATCAACAGTGTATTCGCGAATAGTTCCTTTTGCGCCGGAGATTTCCGCGACGCGAGTTTTTGCTTGCAGCGAAAATTCATCCACACCATCTTCACCATGCACAACCAACGCGCGGTGTACACCCAGCCGCAGCAAAGCTTCGGCCATAATAGGCACAAGGCTGCTTTTGGGCGCGCCCAGCAATTGATATGGTGTTTGCGAGGGATTGGTAAGCGGCCCCAAAATATTAAAAACAGTCCGAAAACCAAGTTCTTTCCGCACCGGAGCGGCGTATTTCATAGAGGGATGATAGGCCGGGGCAAACATAAAGCCAAAGCCGCTTTCGCGAACGGTTTGCGCAACATCTGCCGGATCCAAATCTATTTTGGCGCCCAGCGCTTCCAGAACATCGGCGCTGCCGCAGAGACTTGTTGCGGCGCGATTGCCATGTTTAGCAACCGGCTGCCCGCAAGCCGCAATAACAAACGCCGCCGCTGTAGATATATTGAATGTGTTAGATCCGTCACCACCGGTACCGCACGTATCCAGCGCCTCTAGGTCGTCTAATTGAACTTTGCGGGCATATTGCCGCATTCCTTTTGCCAGCCCGGTAATTTCATCTGCCGTTTCGCCTTTAATGCGCAGCGCGGTAAGTATTGCGGCTATCTGCGCGGGAACTACATTGCCAGACATAATGTCATTCATAACTTGAAAAGCTTGTGTTTCATCTAATGAACTTCCCCGCAATAGGGTATTTAGTGTTTCAAGAAACATGCCGGAGCCTCCAAAAATGTTTTGAGCATTTGCTTGCCGTTGCTTGTTAATATAGATTCGGGATGAAATTGTACGCCTTCGATTGGAAAACGCACATGCCTTATTCCCATAATCAAACCATCTGCGTTCCATGCGGTAACTTCTAATTCCGCCGGCAACGCCGCGCGATCGATAATAAGGCTGTGATAGCGCGTTGCCGTAAACGGATTTGTGATACTGCTGAATATGCCTGTTCCATCGTGAAATATCGTATCGGTTTTGCCATGCGCGGGGCGGGGCGCACGAATAACGCTGCCACCAAACGCCTGCCCAATTGCCTGGTGTCCTAAACACACGCCTAAAATTGGAATGGTGGCCCCAAACGTTTTAATCACTTCAAGGGAAACGCCGGCTTCATTTGGTGTCGATGGTCCCGGTGAAATGACGATACGCTGCGGCTGCATAGCGGCGATTTCTTTTGTTGAAATTGCGTCATTGCGAATTACCTGAACGTCTGCGCCGAGTTCACTGAAATATTGATAGAGATTCCAAGTAAAACTGTCATAGTTATCAATTAACAGAATCATGGATTTTTCCTCCCTTGCTCACTGGCGCTTTTGCGGCAGATTTTGGTGTTTTGTTGTTGGTGTTGAATGTTTCGGCCATTTCCACTGCCTGCCATAGCGCTTGGGCTTTGCGTTCGGTTTCCATAAATTCTGCTTCCGGCTCGGAATCTGCGACAATTCCTGCGCCAGATTGCGCATAGGCAACACCATCTTTTATCACCAATGTGCGGATAGCAATTGCCATATCTGCATTGCCGTTATAGCCAAAGTAGCCCACACCTCCGCCGTAAACGCCGCGTTTTATGCCTTCCAGTTCGGCGATAATCTGCATGGCTTTTATTTTCGGCGCGCCGGTTAATGTGCCGGCGGGGAATACAGACCGCACTGCGTCAAAAGCGGTGAGACCGCTGCGCAATTTGCCGGTGATATGCGAAACCAAATGCATTACATGCGAATATCTTTCCACATCCATCATTTGTGTTACCCGCACTGTGCCCGGCTCTGCCACTCTGCCCAAGTCATTGCGGCCCAAGTCAACCAGCATAACATGTTCGGCTTGTTCTTTAGGGTCATAGCGCAGTTCAGCTTCAAACGCCGCGTCGGCGCCGCCGTTTTCGCCCCGCGGCCGTGTTCCGGCGATAGGGTGCGCGGCGACTTCGCCGTTTTCTACTCGCGCCAGCATTTCCGGGGATGCTCCGGCGATTACAAAATCTTTGCAGTCCAAATAAAACTGATAAGGAGATGGATTCAACGCGCGCAAGGCCCTGTACACCGAGAACGGATCGCAGCGCAACACGCGGGATGTTCGGCGCGAAGGCACAATTTGAAATGCGTCTCCGGCAAAAATAGCCTCTTTAGCGCTGTTTGTCATGTGTATAAAGCGCGCTTTATCTTCCGCATAGTTCCATTTTTGCGCATGCGCTGCGGCAGATTTTTTTTGCGCCGCCGGTTTACGGAACGGCGCTGTTTCCAGCGTCTGCTGCAATTCATCTAAAATATTTTGCGCCTGCCGCAAATTTGCCGCGTGGTCTTGGCGTAAATCGGCGTGGGTAAGCAGTATGGCGCGGTGCGCAATATGATCAAAGATTACGAAGGTATTGGTGAAAATAATGCACGCATCCGGCAATTGCAACGAATCTTGCTCCGGAACGGCAATCGGCTCATAACGCGCGGCAATTTCGTAGCCGAGGTAGCCAACTGCGCCGCCAATTAATCTAGGCGCAGCCGATCCCGGTGAGAGTGGCAAATTGAAGGGAGCCACACGGTTTAACAACAGTTCATCTTCAATAACCTTTAGCGGATCTGCCACATCGTCGACCTGTGTAACAGCGCCGGATTGCGTGTTGATTCGTTCACACATAGCGCCGTGAAAAAGCAGTACCGTTTCGGGATACAGCCCGATAAAGGAAAAGCGCGCCAGTTTTTCGCCGCCTTCAACGGATTCCAGCAGAAATGTGTATGGATCTCCCTGCGCAAGCTTGCGATATGCAGAAACCGGAGTATCGCAGTCTGCCAGCAATTCCCGCCAAACAGGGTAAAGTGTGTACCCTGTTTGTGCGGCGTTTTGCATTTGCCGCAATAAATCATTGCCAGGTATTGTAGTTGCAGTTCCCGTCATAAACCTGTTTTCCCTTCAATGTTTGCTGTAATTAGCCTAACCCCATAGCTTTTTGTGCGCGTTTTAACGTTGCCTCGGCGCGCGGGCGAACCTTATCGGCGGCGGCGGATATCAAGTGTTCCAGCGTTGCTTTATCGCCGATGTAGTCGTTATATTTACGCTGAAACGGCTCAAATATTGCAACGGTCAGGTCGGTTAATTCACTTTTCAGTTCTTTATAGCCTTTTCCGGCAAAATGCTCTTCAATTTCCGCCGCGCTTTTTTCAGTTAAAGATTGGTAGATGGTCAACAGATTATACAGCCCTTTGCGTTCCGGATCGAACACGATGGAAGTTTGGGAATCGGTAACGGCGCGGGCATATTTCTTTTTGATTTGTGATGGCGTATCCAACATAGAGATAGCGCCATCCGGCTCGCTTTTCGACATTTTCCGCTCCGGGTCTGTCAGCGACATAATGCGCGCGCCGAGTTCGCGGATGAGCGCTTCCGGCAAAACGAATGTTTTGCCAAAATGTTCATTAAAGCGCAAAACGATATCGCGGGTTAATTCTATGTGCTGCCGCTGATCGTCTCCTACAGGAACGAGGTTGGTGTCATACAGCAAGATATCGGCTGCCATCAGCACCGGATATGTATATAATCCGGCAGTTGCGTTTTCGCGATCTTCTCCGGCCTTCGACTTAAATTGGTGCATCCGGTTCAGCCAGCCTAATGAAGAAACACAACCCAAAATCCAAGCTAATTCTGCGTGCGCGCTAATATGCGACTGCACAAACACCGGCGCTTTCTCGGGGTCTAGGCCAATTGCCAGCAGCATTGCCACCATATTTCTGGTATTTGCGTGAAGTTCCTTGGGATTTTGATGCTGGGGCACCGTAATGGCGTGCAGATCTACCACGCAGAAAATATTGTCATATATATCTTGTTCAGCAACCCAATGCCGCATGGCGCCAAGGTAATTGCCAATGTGCGGCACACCGGTAGATTGAATGCCGGATAGGATGCGTTTTTTTCGCGGCGCGCCTTGTGATTTTTCCTGTACTTCAGTATGCGTTTTTTCTGGTTCCACAGCGACGGATTTGTTTGACATAGCCGGTTATCCTTTCAAAATAAGAAAAATTGACCATAAAAAAAGCCTCTCATCCCCATATGGGACGAGAGGTTATATATAACACTTTCGTGGTTCCACCCAATTTTAAATATGCATGCGGCGAATTTTCTTTGCGTAACAAAATAGGCAATTGGAAAATAGCGCTTCAGCATATTCCTCATTATTCGATACGGGAAGATAGACACTAACTTCCGATACCCAGCGCCGATAACGGTGCGCAACCGGATCATCCCTAACGCAAAAGCGCTCGGAATGCTGCTCACAGGCCCATTCACCGAAACTTCCAAAACTGACTTGCACCGCCGTCAGCTCGCTGATTTGGAGTATTTCGCTTACTCTTCCTGATCAAAGCTATAAAAGATTTTGCTGTTATCGATACTATACCTGATTTTTGCGGTTTTGTCAAGTCGCAAATTGGCAAAAATTATTTTATCTCGCGAACAATACTTAATGGGATGCCAGCGCAGGTTCTGTTTCGGCTTTAACCAGCAGGCAGCGATCTTTCGGTAATGTTACCCAAACAAAGGTCCCGGGTAGAATCTGTTCAGCGCTATCAGCAAGAAGCGGCTCGCGCAGCGGCGTTTGAATTGATAGGCGCCAGCGGCCTTCGCTGAACGAAGCCCTGTGCACTGTGCCCGAAAATACATTTTCTTTGTTTTCCGGTTCCGCTGCCGAAGTTATAATCGATTCGGGCCGGCATAAAACAGCACATTGACCGGTTGCAATTATCTCATCTCGTGGCGCCAGGCAATGGATGCGCAGACCGTTTTGTTCCACAATGGTTTCACCTGATTGCGGATTCTGCGTTATACCGCTGATGATATTTGCTGCGCCCATAAATGCGCCGATAAACGCAGAGTCCGGTTTATGATAGAGTTCCGCAGGGGGGCCAAATTGCTGGATTTTGCCGTTTTTCAACAGTAAAATCCGATCGGACATTACCATAGCTTCATTTTGATCGTGAGTAACATTAATAACCGTCATACGAGCTTTTTGCACTATTTCCAACAATTCATGCCGCATTGTTTCCCGCAAACCGGTATCCAAGCTGGATAGCGGTTCATCCAAAAGCAACAGCGGCGGATGAATTGATAAAGCGCGCGCTAACGCAACACGCTGCTGCTGTCCACCGGAAAGCTGAAATGGAAATCTGTGTTCTAAACCAGTAAGCGCTGTTAAATCCAGCATTTCGTGCACCCGGGCGCGTATATCGTGAGACGCCATGCGCCGCAGCCGCAATCCAAAGGAAATATTTTGCGCAACGGTCATATGCGGCCACAGCGCATAATCTTGAAACACCATACCCAGGCCGCGTTCCTCAACAGGAGTATTGCGCTTAGGGCCAAATATTTCTTTGCCGCCAATACTAATGTGTCCGCTATCCGGTTCCGCTAGGCCGGCAAGCATACGTAAAACGGTTGTTTTGCCGCTTCCCGAAGGGCCGAGCAGGGACAAAAATGCGCCTTGTTCAAGCGAAAAATCTATATTCTGCGCTGCAAAATTTGCGCCATATCGCTTGGTTAAGCCTTTTACTGTAATAAATGCTTCTTGAGTCATATGTTTTTTTGCGCACCCATCTGTTTAAATTGCTGATACATAAACGGAACCAGCCTAAGCAGCAGCAGAATCGCCGCAACAACGCCGATATTCAGCATTGCCAGCGCCATGCCTTGTTCAACGCGAAATGTTCCAAAATATCCGGTAATACGAACGGGCATAGTAGGCTGCCCGGGCGGATACAGCAATTCAGAGGCAGCTAATTCAAAGATTGTTCCCGTAAAAATCAGCAGCCAAATATTTAGCAATCCGGATTGCATGATTGGCGCGATAATGCGCATGACGACGCTGATTAATCCTGCGCCCTGCACTCTTGCAGCTTCAATCATCGATTCGCCAATTTGATCTATCGCGCCGGAACTTAAACGAATGGCGTATGGCAGCGCGCCGCCGATGTAGGCTGCCAAAAGAATCCAGATAGTTCCATAAAAATGCGGCTCACCGCGCCCGCCAATGCCGATATTTTCCAAATACGGCGAGTTCCAGGCAAAAATATATCCACTTGCTAAAATAATACCGGGAACCGAAATGGTTATCAGTGTAGTAAAATTCAATAATTTTCTGCCCGGCATCTGTGTTCTGCTGATGAGAAACGCAATGAATAATCCACTGAAGACGACTATTGTTGCAGCCGCAATGGCCAGTTTAAACGAAATGCCAAATGATTGCAGATCATCACTGCCATGCTGCAAAATCCGCTGATAATTTACAAGCGTGATATTGGAAGGAATGATTCCATTGGCAAATGAATGTTCAACGGAAAGCAATATGCACTCAGAAAGTGGCAGCAACAGCGAAAAGATCGCCACAATCCCTGTAAATGCCATTGCCGCCCAGCGCCATTTTTTGAGCGGTGTTTTCACCGATGGCCGTGTTTTGCCACTGATTATTTGGTAAGATTTTACGCGCAGCAACCGCGATTGGCCGAGTAACGCCGCGGCAATTACTAAAAATAGCAGCAGCGAAAGTGCGGCCGCTAATGGAAAATTCACCGGAAATGTATTAATAGCGTCATAAATTTGGTAGGTTATAAGCGGCACATTGGCGTTTTGCGCTATAGTTGCCGCTGTGCCAAAATCTGAAAGCGCCTCGGCAAACACGATGAGCGCTCCGGAAAGTATCGCTGGTATCAGCAGCGGAAGATTTATTTGCAGCCATGCGCGCAGCGCCGAAGCGCCTTGTGAACGCGCAGCTTCTTCAAACTCAGATCCCAGCCATACCAGTCCCGCGCTGACAGCGAGGTATACAAAAGGAAAATTTTTTAAAATCAGCAGAAACGCTACCCCTGCCGGCGAAAAAAAGGTGTTAATCAGCCAATCCGGAAGGTGGATGAAATGATCGATTGTGCCGTCTCGAATCATCAGCACTGTCCACGCTTCACCTAACAAAAACGAGGGAGTAAAAAAAACTATCCAAACTAAAAAATCGATATATTTTGCGCCGGGAAATGAAGTGCGGCGCGCTAAAACAGCTAAAACAACACCGATGAATGATGCGCCAACGCTTGTTATCAGCGCTAAAATAACTGAGGCAGAAATCGATTTATAACTTGCTTTATCGGTAAACACTTGTTGAAGAGCATGTAAACTGAAATGCGTATCGGGATTTAACGCAAATAAATTGGGAAATACACTTTGTATAAAAATAGCCGCTAATGGGTAAATAACTAATATACCAAGCGCCGAAACAACAAGAATAGTTACCAAAGATCCTCCGGCGACGCGGAGGAGACGCCGCCGGAACATCAAAGCAGTAACGGTGGCTGAAGCGGTTTGCTCCGCTTCAGCATCGGGAACCATAGAGGCTTCCATATTACCTAGCTTCCTGAAACGATATTTGCTGTGAACCACTGTTTGTATTCATTTTCAACACTGGCCCATTTTTCAACATTTAAGTTGAAGAAGTTAATGCCGGTTGTTTGGCGAGTTACAACCGGTGTAACACCTTGAATCAATTCAAGGAAATAGGTATCACCATCGGTTGGGTCGTGATGGGTCATTGATTGCTGGCCCTGCTGCGACATCACATAGTTTACAAACGCTTCTGCGCAAGCCTGATGTGCCCCGTTAGCGGCTATACCCATTTCGCTTGGCAAAGCGGCAACACCGGATGAGGGATATATTACACCGATGTTATTGTCACCGTTGGCGACTTCACCATAATATGCAGAATCTTGCACGATACCAAATTCCTTCGCGCCGGTTTTTACCGCGGTAATGGTCAGATCATTTGTTTGATAAGCGCGCAACCCGTTGGCTTTTAATTGTGTGAAGAAATTTTTGCCTTGATCTTCTCCGCCTAACAGCTGAGATACTCCCGCAACAAACGGATATGTTGGTCCGGAAAGCGAGGGATCATTCATTTCAATTTCGTTTTTAAACGCGGGGTTTAAAAGATCTTTCCAATCTTGCGGCAATTGCGCCGGAGCATGCGCTTTGTTATAAATAATAACGCCTGCCGCGGTAAGGCCGCTGGGATAGTACGCATAGTCAGAGGGTATGAGTGATTGCCCTTGCTGGGTATAATTGCTAATATTGTTAGATTTCCATTTCAGCAAATACCCTTGGTCATCCAGGTTTTGCATAGTAACATTCCCATCAAACCACACAACATCCCATTGGGGATTATTGCCTTCAGCGGCAACTTTAGCCAAGATGTTGCCGGTGCTGTCATCAACTAATTGCGCTTGAATGCCGGTGTCGCGTGTGAAAGCTTTTACGGTATCCGAATCATATCCCTGCGCTGAGTAAACTACCAGCCCGGTTGATTTATTGCACTGTGAAGCCGCTAACTGCGCTGCCGCAGAAGATGTATTTGCATTGCTGGAAGAAGCAGCGTTTCCGCACGCCACCGTAAAAGAAAGAACTGTTATAATACACGCTAATGCGATGGAACGCATCTTTGAAAAAGAAAAAGACATTATTTCGCCTTTCATAACCAACATAGTTTCGCCTATCTATCATTGTTAAAAACCGGCGCTGAAAAACTCTGCGAAAGCATTTCCTGCCAAGAGAAAATCAATACAAAATCATAAGAGGTTTTGTAAAATAGGCGAACCATTTTTCATTATTTGGGATGGTAAAAAGCAGAAAACCCTTTTAGCATCCGTTGAGATTATAAAAATTTTGTGTAAAATATAGTTTATCATTCAGTTAAGTATTGTTAAAAACTTTGCAGCCCCTTACGCAGGGTTTGGGGTGTCCCCAATATTTTTAATTAATCGAATACCGCACGGTACCCATGGGGATACGTAAGAGGCGGCAGCCCCTTGCGCGGGGAATGGGGTATCCCCAATATTTTTAATTAATCGAACACCGCACGGTACCCATGGAGATACGTAAGGTGCGGCAGCCCTTTGCGCGGGGAATGGGGTGTCCCCAAAATATTTTTTATGAAAATCTTTCACAGGGCAATATTGGTGGCCGGGCAGCAAGGGCGACCGCAAGGGTCGCCCCTACCGGATTGCATTGCCTCATGTGTGACCGTGCGGAGTTTGGTATAAAATAAGCGCTTTATGTCAGCGCTTGTGTACCGCGCGGCCACAAAACGAACACCACACGATAAATCATGTGGCTTGTCTCCTCACATCCACCCATGTGTGAACGCGCGCTTGTGAATCCCTGCTTACAGTGCAGGATCATGCGGCATTGAAAGGGCTATTCCTTGCTGTCCCTTTTGAGTAGTTATCAAAAATCAATTGATTTTAGGCGTGTGGTTTTGTAAAGGAAAATGAAATCATCAAAACTCTCAGGATATCTTGAAAAGCAGGCGAAAAAGCTTGCATAATTCTACCATAAGGGTGTATATTTGGGATACAGTAGTTTTTAGCAGCAACTCTGTTTTCACTCCAATTATGCGCATAGCCGTACCTCTTATATTTCGCGGCGCGCATCGAAAGGACTGTTTATTTTGAGGTTTGCAATCATAAGTGATATTCATGGTAATTATGAAGCTTTACAAGCGGTTATAGATGATATTGATGAAATTCGCGCAAATTCATCCCAAGAATTTGACGGCGTGTGGTGTTTAGGTGATATTGTTGGCTACGGCCCGGATCCCGGCGCGTGCGTGCGCACCATTCGCCACTACAGTTCTATGATTGTTGCAGGCAACCACGATTGGGGCGCATGCGGCAAGGCAGATTTAAACGAATTTAGCGAGACAGCGCGCGCATCGCTGCTGTGGACTCAGCGGCAGCTTCGCATTGATGAAATTGATTTCCTTGCAAACTTGCCGGATCGCGCAACAGCGCCGGACCCGGAAAACATGACAATGGTTCATGGCAGCCCGGTGGTTCCGTTATGGGAATATTTGTTAACACCGGAAGCAGCGTCACTGAGTTTTCTTTCGTTTCCCACCCGGTTTTGTGTTGTTGGTCACACCCATGTGCCAACAATTTTTCTGCAGGAATCGGCAAAATATGATAAATTAAAACTTCCGGTGCTTACAGCGCGCGAGCGGCAGGTTATGGAATATGGCTCGGAAGAAGAAGGCATTATAGCGTCTACCATTGAAATGGATGCGATTATGTCGCGGCCGCCATGCATACCGATGCAAACGATTCCGCAAGGTTGGTGGATGCCGGACGAAAAGTATCGCGCTATAGTGAATCCGGGAAGTGTTGGGCAGCCGAGAGATGGTGATAATCGCGCGGCATATGTTATTTATGACACTGAAAAGGGTTTTTTATTCCGGCGGGTGCAATACTGGAAAGAAAGCACGATTGAAAAATTAAAGGCGGAATCTTTCACAAAAGATTTGATCGAGCGGCTGCTTACAGGATATTAGCGAAAAGGGCTGGTTGGTGAGATCATTTTCATCCGCGAATTTGCGTTTTGCGCAGAACTGTGGTATGATAACTGAAGCTTGGGGATATAGCTCAGTTGGTAGAGCGCTACAATCGCACTGTAGAGGTCAGGGGTTCGAGTCCCCTTATCTCCACCATAAAGCAAAACAGCAATTCAGAGAACTTCTTTCCGAATTGCTGTTTTTTTTATGCGCTTGTGCGTTCAAGCGAATCCGCAGTAAATTGCTTGTGTTCATAGATTCGTTTTTGTGCCGCATATAAAATATGAATGTGTTTAAGTTTGCCATAAAATGATCTAATCTATTTGCAACGCACGAGTGAAATCTAAAAATTATCCCAAAACCATATTATTCTTAGCTGAAGGAGCAATTCCTTGCCAAATAAACGTTGCAAGCGAGTTTGCGCGCTCTTGAGTTAGACTTTCTGAAAGATTTAGGATATTGGGAAGCAGCGCCATTGACTCAAGAGTTCCAAGAATGATCCACGCTAATGTTTGCGGATCGTATAAAAAGATTTCTCCTTCCTGTATTGCTTGTACTAGCGCAGCTGTCAAACGATGAAAAGACTTCATCAGCCAAAAGGCAACCGGTTGGCCAATATCACGATTCACTCCATGCAGTGCGCTGATATGGACGCGGAAAAAATCATTATGATCAAGCGCCATTTGCGCAAACGCTAAGGCAAGATCACGAATTTTTTGCGGCCAAGACTGGTCTGAATTGATGCATTTGCACACAATTTCATCAATCATTGAACCAATTGAGTTAAGAAGCGATAACAACACATCTTCTTTATTTGTATAATAAAGATATATTGTACCTCGCCCGATTCCTGCTCTTTCAGCAATCGTATTGATATTGGCGCGATCATATCCATACCGCGCTATTTCGGCAGCGGCAGCATCTAAAATGATTCGGCGTTTTTGTAAACGATCGGAATCCGTAACAATTTTGGGCAAATTTTCCAACCCTCATTTCTTGATTTTGAATGGTTATTCATCCCTAATATGTATAAAATCCATATGCTCTGTTCATATTATATTCAAACAAAGTATGGCGTGTCTATAATAATTGAACAATTTAACCAAAATTTTCATTGCTATCAAATAAATGGCGCATACGACACAAGTTGCTTTATTGCCTTTTACTGTTTATAATGAGTGATGAGTCACCCATTATAAGTATCGGTTATAAAATAACGGTAATTTCTTATAGACATGAGTATCCGTACCGCATAAAACAGGATGCTTGACGCCAATCGACGGGGCCGGAGGTGTCCACCGATTCCTCCATTCCTTAGACTCAGGTCTCTAGGATGGCATTGGAAGATTTGTAAAGAGACAAACAACACAGTACGCAAAAGATACGGCGCGGTATAAGTGGACGGGGGACTATGAAACGAACACCACATGCTGATGAACTTTACTATTTTAATTAGGATGAAGACCAACAGAGCGGAATCCCATAGTGCCTGTTGTTGAACAATTACCGCACGGTACACATGAGGCAATGCAATCCGGTAGGGGCGACCCTTGCGGTCGCCCTTGCTGCCCGTCTACCAATATTTCCCATCGGAAAATAAAATAAAAAGATATTTTTGGGGACACCCCAAGCCCCGCGCAAGGGGCCTGCGCCCCTTACGAATCTCGGGCTGTTGCAGTCGCGCAGGGGTTGGAATAGCCATTCCTGGCTTTATCTCCAAAGCAGTAACAAATAATTGAAGAGGAATTTATGTGTATGAATAAATTGGTTTTAATAACAGGCGCCGGACGAGGCATCGGACTTGAAATAGCAACGATATTGGCTCAAAAAGGATATGACTTGGCGCTCATTACAAAATCATCGGAATCTGCTGATGTATTACGGCAAAATAATACATTCATGCAGGGAAAAACATCAATTTGGCAAGTGGATGTAGCTGATAAACAAAATATTCAATCATTTATTCAGTCATGGAATCAACCATTATGGGGAATTGTAAATAACGCCGGTGTTGTTCAGACAATGACACTGATGCAAACCGGCATTGATCCTTGGGAGCAAATATTGCATACGAATCTGGATGCGCCTTACCTATTGGTAAAAGGTTTATTGCCATATATAACACATCCGGGCCGCATAGTCAATATTTCATCGCAGCTCGGTAAAGAAGGCCGCGCGGGATATTCTGCTTATTGTGCTTCTAAATTTGGTTTAATTGGCATGACCAAATGTTGGGCAAAAGAACTTGGTCAAGTTGGTGTTACCGTAAACGCCGTGTGTCCCGGTTGGGTAGAAACTGAAATGAGCGGACAAGATATCCAGCGCATGGCGCAAGAGCATCAAATGACGCCGGAAGAGTATTATCATGCAATTTGCCAGCCGTTAGAATTGAAGCGGTTTAATTCAACAGAAGAAGTTGCTCATCTTGTTGCATTCCTGCTTTCAGAGGAAGCTTCAGGAATTACTGGCAGAGATTGGCTCATGCAAACTATTTGGAATGAGGAATAACCATGAAAATCAATCCAGTTGTTATTATTCCAATATATAAACCCGTCCTTACTGAATATGACTATATTTCATTACGGCATGCGTATCGTTACCTTTCCCGATATCGTATAGCAGCAATCCAACCAAAGTCACTCCGGTTTTTCTTGCCGGGAATGGATCTTGTTACCTTTCCCGATCATTTTTTCCGAGGAAGAGATGGATATAACGAACTTATGCTATCCGTTGAATTTTATGAGCATTTTCAGAATCACAGTCATATGTTGATTTATCAGCAGGATGCGCTTGTTTTCCGTGATGAACTGGAGGAATGGTGTGCGGAAGAAATAGATTATATTGGAGCCTGCTGGTATCCAAACCTTATTCAAAAATATGAGCATATGGATTGGCCATATGCCAGAATTGGGTGTGGCAATGGCGGATTTAGTCTTCGCCGAATTGAAACATTCCTGAATCATTTGCAGAATCGCAAGCCAATTGATCGGCAAATGATCGATACTATTGCCCAAAACAATGCGGCCGGCGCAAAACTTATAGAGCGTTATTGGCTGCATCTCGATCCTGCAAACTTTATGAATCATGAATCTTTAAACGAAGATGTGTACTTTGGGATATTTGCTTCAATTCTGGATAGGAAATTTCGTGTGGCTTTGCCTGAAATGGGGGATCGCTTTTCTTTTGAATATGCTCCGCAGTGGCTATTTAAGAAAAACGGTGAGCATATGCCCTTTGGATGTCATGCATGGTATAAATTCCCAGATAGCTTAGATTTCTGGACACCATACTTGGTACAAAATAATTGAAAAACATCTCCCTTATCAGACATATAAACCACTTAAGCTAGTGCTGCTGCATTACTTGCGCCGAATTACGCTGACAGCATGTTTGGGGCGACTTGCCTCAATGGCTTGAAGCACAATATCTTGAGGAATTGCGTGAGCATAACCACCATATTCGTTAGGCGCCATTACACCGATTGATTGCAAGATCCCCATATTTGGCAAATCGCCTGCGAAATGCTTATCATAGCGAATTTTATTCCAAATATCATCGATGGAAAACTCAGCGGGAATTTTTATTGGCAATCCAAAGCGGGTAAAAACATCTTCATGAATAGTTATGAGATCTGCTTCAGACAATCCAAGCATATACCCTATCCGAGCAGACGCGCACATACCAATTGCTATGGCCTCACCATGGTAAATTTTTCCTTGGGAAAGATGTTCAACAGCATGCCCAATTGTATGCCCATATTGTTTGAGCATTTCATCATATTCATTTTCAACATCATCACTCATCACATCCAGCTTTAACTTAATGGCAGTTGAAACAACGGTATTCAAAAAATCTTGATCAGTCAAGTTTTGACTGTGAGAGAGCATATAATCCAAAAAATCAGCATCTTGGCATAAAGCGTGTTTTATGGATTCAGCAAGACCGTTGCGAATGTTGCGTATATCCAATGTTTGTAGCAGCAACGGATCGACAATGACTTTTTGGGCAGGATAATAACTTCCCACTAAGTTTTTTCCATGCCTAAAATTTAACGCTTGCTTAAAATCAATTGCTGCGTCTGATTGCGCAAGCAAACTTGTTGGTATGTGTATCAGGCCAATGCCTCTATACAGCGTCGATGCAAGAAATCCTGCAATATTGTTGACAACACCTCCGCCAAGACTAATAATGACGGAATGCTTATCAATGCCTAAATCCAAAACTTGTTCGATGAGTTTAATATACACATCAACACTTTTTGAAGTTTCCACCGGCGCAACTATTAACTCATGAATATTCAATCCGATTTTTTGAAGTGCTTCTCGTACCGGTTGAAGATATAATCGCTCAATGTTTTGGTCGGTAAGCAGGATATGGTTTGTGTCTTTGCTCATTTCTTGAAATGCAGCCATTTCACCCAGATGATGAATTGCGTCAATGCGGATAATCACATCACTTTTTAATTCACGATCGGCTCGAAATGTTGCTGTAAAGGTGTTTGCTGAACTATG
Source organism: Chloroflexota bacterium (assembly GCA_021778805.1). GTDB lineage: Bacteria > Chloroflexota > Ktedonobacteria > Ktedonobacterales > JACDGC01 > JAJYBV01. The sequence continues at coordinate 27,480 of JAJYBV010000012.1, forward strand.
GTTTCTATTTTTCAAATGCTAAATTCTCCTTTTGGCAGGCTCTAAGTACACTAACAGCCATTCAATTGCGTAGTTTCCTTAGAGGTCATAATAATGAATGAGCACTCACCCATTATTATGATACCATATTTTCTAAATTAAGTCAATTGATCTGCTGCTATAATCCGGCTTCACGCGCTCGCAGCACTGCCTGTGCGCGATCTGCCACTTGCAATTTGTTGAAAATATTAGAGGCGTGGTTGCGCACAGTTTTTAAAGTCAATCTTAACTGCTCTGCAATTTCTTGATTGCTCTTGCCCTGCGCCATTAAAGCGAGAAGTTCTGTTTCACGGTCACTTAGTTCGGGAAATACATGATGAACTGTTGGTTTGAAAATTGAAAAAAAACGTAGCAATCTCTTGGCAATATTAGGGCCAAAGATTACTTCATTATTGGCTACCGCGCGAATCGCCAGCAACATTTCTGCCTGATTAGCGCCTTTTAGAATATATCCTTTTGCCCCTGCCCGCATAGCAGCAAAGACTGACTCATCATCTTCCAACATAGTCACCATCAGAATCGCTATATGTGGATTTTCGGCTAGAATCTTCCGCGTAGCTGAAATACCATTGGAATCCGGCATTTTAATATCCATCAAAATGACATCAGGCTGCAAAGAAGTTGCTTGTTGTATGGCATCTTCACCGCTTATTGCTTCTCCAACAACTTCGGTGTCCGGCACTGAGTCTAATAAACTATGCATACCATCTCGAAAGATTGGGTGATCATCTGCTATCAAAATTCGGATGTTATCCATGATGATAACCTTTCTGTTTTCATTGATTATAATAAATTTGCTTCATTAACAATCTCAGTATAAGGCAAACGAACAACGATACGAGTTCCACCTTCTACTGGCTGTTCAAGCACCCAAGTACCTCCAAGTTCTTCTGCCCGCTCATGCATCGAATTCAAACCCATTCCTGCTTTAAATATCTTTGGTAAACCGAGTCCATTATCCATGATTGTCATCTCCAACATCTGCTCATTCTCACAAAATGACAAAGTGATAACGCACCGGTTAGCTTGGGAGTGACGTACAGCATTCGTCATTGCTTCCTGAGCAATACGGAATAATGCAACTTCAATAGCAGCAGGCAATGGTGGTAGCTCTTGCTGCGACTCCAGGCTAATGTGGATGGATTGTTCACCAAAATCGCTATACTGCAACATCTGTTCATACAATGCCGGCAAAAGACCCAGTTCATCTAATGCAGGCGGGCGTAATGCATAGATCAAGCGGCGTACATCAGCTATAGCATCCTGAGTGTATGTTATCAACTGTGAAAATATTGGATCTGCTTTCGGATCATATGACAAAAAATTGCGTGCTGTTTCCAATTTAAGCGTCATGCCGGCAAGACGCGGACCCAGTCCATCATGCAAATCTCTCCTCAAACGACGGCGCTCTTCTTCGCGGGTTAGCACAAGTCGCTCGCGTGACTGCTGCAAATCGAGTGTGAGCTGTTGCAGATTATGAGTAAGTTGGACAGCATGAACCGCGATGCTTATTTGTCGTGTGAGATCATGTAATAATCGTAGATCACCATGTGTGAGTGCCTCTCCTGGAGAGCGAGGAGCAAGAAGTAGTTCACCAATCTGTTCCTGTTGGTAAATTAGTGGAATGCGCAAATCAGGTTTATGATTTTCCGCATCTCCATATGAGGCAACAATCTTTTCTTTTACCAAAGCCTCATCTTGATTTCTAGAAATAGCAACGAAGGGAAGTTTGAGTGTTTGTGCTACTGTCTCTACAATAATTGGTAAAATTTTCTCTGTTTCCATTGTTGATTCTAATTGTTGTCCTAATCGTAAAAGAACATGATAAGGTTCGTCCCTATCGCCAAACATCAATCGGTTGATCATATGTTGCATCCGTTGGCGCATAGGGTGAAAAAAAATTGCAATGAAGGCAGTTGCCAGTATAGAGAAAAATATATTGCCCGACGCAGCAAATAATGAACCAAATCCAACAACTATGACAAGGTAAGCGCTAATGATGCAAATTGTGAGCAATCCATACACTATTGTGCGGTTGATCAATAGATCAACATCCCATAATCTATAGCGTAATATGGCGAATCCAATTGCAAATGGAATTATGAAGATCATGAAAGGGAATGTTATCTCAATGAATAAAATATACAATGTGTGAATCGGACCAGTCTGCTTTAAAGAAGGGAAAATTAGGGTGGGCAGAATATTTACAACATCAATTGGAATAGCAATGATTAACGCAAATAACACCCATTTCGTCTGTTGTCGCTGGACAGTGTTGGATACTTGAAGATAGCGGTAGATCTGAGCTGCTAACAGCACTATTTCTGTTGTGATGATTGGTATACCCAGGATTAATAAAGACCATTTACCTAGGATAACTGACCAGTTTGCAGGAATACTCAATGGAATTTGGCAGAAGGCATATCCAAGCACCAGCCAACGTGTCCAATTAGGCACAAAGTGGCCGTCAGGAAATAGAGCCAGCGCAATTGCAAATAAACTCCATGATAATGCTTGTATTATTATAATGAACACTCCCCAGATTGAGGTAGGGCCAACCTGAATTACCAGCAGATAAGTGCTAGGAGTAAAATTTGTACCTAATAAAATTAATGATAGAGATGCAAGCAATGAAATTTTATCATTAGATCTTTGCCAGAAAATGAACAATCCCATCCCATACCAACCCAATAATAATATTATGTTCATCAAAGTAATGTTAAAAGTGGAAAATTCATCAATTAATGGCATATACTGGAAAATAAGAGACGCATATCCAGTGAGTATAGACGTAGTATAAAGTGATCTCTCAAAGATAACAGCGCCATGCCGCGAGAAGTAATAGATATATGTTGCTGCAATAAACTGTCCAGTTGAAATAGCTGTAAGTACTCCCCAAATTCCCCTAGCAATAAAGAGATTAACTCCATGCAGACGGGTACTTTCAACTGAAATTGATTTTTCTGTGAAAGACAATGTTTTCGAAAACGAAACTTTTTTTATTCGATTATTCATATGACATATTAAGCCGCTTTCTGAAAATCTGGTTGTACTGTGAAAAAGTATCTGAAATATTATGTTTGCTTATAGGACGGAAGAATATTACATACAACACTTAGTATACTGCATTTTCCTTGTATGGATCCCATCCATAAAAAGATAGGATCCATACATTGAAAACTTTGCATTAATATTATTAGGTATGAGTACTGTTAATTTGAAAGTGCACTGTGTTTTTGTTCATCAGTAAAGTCGGTTATATCTGCCGAATTCTCAGATATACCGATATTTGGAACAATGTGATCCATAAAATGTGGAAACCACCAGTTCCAATGCCCCATGAGACGCATAAATGCAGGAACAAGAATGACACGAATGATCGTAGCATCAATTAGGATGGCTGTGCCGAGTGCAAAGCCAATTTCTTGTGTTTCCAATACATGTGTAAATGCAAATGATAGAAAAATTGCTACCATAATGGCTGCCGCTGAAGTGATGGCTCGCGCTGTATGTTGCAATCCTCGTGACACGGCTTGTTCGTTGTTGGCAGTATTTTCCCATTCTTCCTTCATACGGCCAATGAGAAACACTTCGTAATCCATTGAAAGGCCAAACAGCAGCGCAAATGTAAGCAATGGCAGATATACTTGCAAATATCCTGGTGATGTAAAATGGAAGATACGCTCACCCAATCCCATCTGAAAAAATAATACCAGCAAACCATATGATGCGCCTACACTAAAAATATTCATCAAAATGGCTTTAAGCGGCAGAAAAATGCTTCGAAAAACTATTGTCAAAAAGAGGAATGAGAATATCAATACCACTCCAACTACAAGCGGTAATTTTTGTAGAGATTCATCAGACATATCGACGATTTGGGCAGTGAATCCACCCACATAGATGTTCACAGGAGCCTGTTTTTGTATATTAGGGACTAAAGTGCTTCGAATGTACCGCACAAGTTGGACAGCTTCATTAGAATCTGAGGCCGCACGCGGTATTACAGTGACAATTGTGTCATTGCTTCCCTTTGATAGATTCACAATATAACTTAATTCATCAGCTATTTGAGGTTTTGACGCTATTAATGCAAGTGAATCAATAGTATGGTAACCAGTTGTTTGGTCCAATATATCGGTTAATGATGTTACACTTGACACATATGAATTATTTTTAAGCAATGATGTAAATTGTGCTATAGCATTCAAATCTGTATTCGTTAATTCACCTTGTTTAGTTGCAACGATTATCTGAATTGGTGAAATTGCTCCTTGGCTGAATTGCTTTTGTAAAATTGCCAAACCTTTACCAGCAGGATCATTGCTGATAGATCCAGTTCCAAGATTAATCCCTACTTGAATTTGGTAAAGCGGCGCCGCTAGCAATAATAAGATGAACACTGAAAAAATTAGCCACAAAATAGGTCGCTTCATTATTCCTTTCGACCATTTTGCCCAGAATCCATGTTCAAGATCGGAATGCTCGATATTATTCTGCAAAAATGGAATGGCCATGCGATTCATACCTTGCCCAATTATCGAAAGAAGAGCAGGCAACAGTGTCAGAGCCACGATAAGCATAATTGCAATTGCCGCCATAGCGCCAAAAGCCATATCAAAAAACATTTTCATATTGACCAACATCAAACTGGAAAGGGAAATAAGCACAATGATGCCGGAAAAGAAAATTGATTTGCCTGTTGTCGTCATTGTTTGTGCAACTGCTTCATTCTTATCTGGATTGCGCTTTATTTCTTCGCGAAATCGAGTTAGAATGAAGAGGGAATAGTCAATCCCTACCCCTAGACCAATCATAGGGGTAACTATCTCAGTAAATAGATCAAAACTAGTAAACGTAGTTGCAATTCCCAGTACACCAAGCGTAACAGTAACACCAATTAAAGCTAGTAACAACGGCATACCGGCAGCTACTAGGGTACCAAATGCAATCAACAAAACTATTAGCGCAATAGGTAATCCTAAACGTTCAGATTGTTCTAAGTCGGAATTTTCCAGATTAAAGAGAGCAAGCGTTACAGGAGTATTGCCTGTAAAATATACTTGAACTTGAGATGTTGCTAGAGATTGGGTAACTTTTTCAATCTTGGGGATAAGTGCTTGCAATGCTGTATCGTTGCCGCGTAATCCGACAATTGCTAATGATGCATGTTGATCAGAAGAGATTTGACCTTGTGCTTGGGCATCAAATGGACTAATGACAGCCACAACGCCATTTTCCTTTGCCGCCGCCTGAACTGCCTGCACAACGACCTGCCGGTAAGCAGCGTCTTGGACAGTAAGAGAATCTGAATTAAAAACAATAAGATCTTGCTCGGAAAATGCATGAACAAAATGTTGCTGTAAAAGTGTTTGCACTCTCTGGGAATCTGAGCCGTTGACATTTAATGGAATACCTGTCAAATTATTTTGAAATTGAGGAATAAGCAGTAATCCTCCTATAAATAAAAATATCCAAGAGAAGACGACAACCCAATGATGGCGCGCCAGAAACAATCCATAACGATAAAATACAGACTGCCGAGAAGCAGCTTTTTTAGTGTTAGTGTAATATGAAAGATGATTTGCAGACATGATTCCTGGTCCTTTATACAAAATTTGTAAGAAGTGCATTACTATTAGAAATATTCCTGAGAAAATTATCATAAATAACGTACTGCTCATTTCAAACAAAAGTGGTTGAATAAATACCATTAACAAAAATGTGGAAATACATCAACTCACCATGCTTGTTTTTAGTGTAACTGGTGACTTATTCCCTGTGCATGAGCAAGATTCCCAATTGGACGGGAAGATTGACATTTAGTATGGGCTTTAAAGTGTGATAAAGTATCTCACAAAAATCAGCAGATTCTGCCGCGGGAATTTGGAGTGTGAAAAAAGTTTCTAAGAAATATATAAAATATTCATGCATCATAATAAAAGGGCGGCCGATGTGGCCGCCCTCTAAATTTGCGTACATGAATTGACCAATAGAGCCGCAATTACGGCAAAAATTGCGCCAGTGTTGGCTGAATGCTGGATGCGTCTACCTTCAGCGCAGCTTGCAGCAAAGCCTGCAATGTAGTGTATTGCGTTGTTGCTGTTGGCAGATTGGTGTCTACCAATTGAGAAAATGTTTGAGTTAAGAATGTTGCTTGGGTTTGATCCAAGGATACATAAGAATTCACATTGCTTTCTAAAGCGCCCATTTTTGCGGTAACACTTGTTAAATTGGTCATTGCGCTGTCAACCATACCTAAATCGTTTGTTAAGCTCGTTGCCGTTTGATTTGGAACATAGGTGAATGTATCGTTGCCAACGGAATTGCTGAGCGCGTTCGCAGATGTGTTGGTTAACTTTTGCTGGCTCCAATTTAGGGTTTGCCCGTTTCCTAAACTAAATGTAGTGGTAGTTCCGGCTGGAAATGGCGGTACGCCTGTTGCGGAGACCGTTGACCATGTTTGCCCATTATCCGTTGAAAGGTTTATAAGGTCAACATTGCCGTTCGTGTCATACCCCGCGGCTTTAAATGTATAATTCGGCTGGGTGCCTGTGCCGCTATATGTTCCGGTGATTGATTGCGAATTGCTGGCAAAAGCCGCTGAATATACCATCCCTTGATTTTTTGTGCTCTGATTCCACGCGAGTGTTTGCCCGTTCCCTAGCGTAAAGTTGGTTGCTGTGCCTGCCGCTAACGGCCCCGCGCCATTGGTGTCTGTAGGATCGACAACCGAAGTCCATGTTGTTCCGCCGTCCGTTGAAAATTCAATTTGGTTAACGTTATTGTTTGAATCCAGCCCGGTTGCTTTAAACATATAGTTTGGCTGTGTGCCCGTGCCAGAGTATGCGCCGTTTACCACAAGTGATTCATTGCCGAAATTGCCGCCGGCAATAAATGAAATTGGTGAGGATGGCAGAAGCGCTACTGAACCGCTATTATAGCTGAATGTATCGCCGGTTGCCGCCGCAACAGATCCTTTGGCAAATGTAACCGTGTTGCCGCCAATGGAAAAGGCGTTGGATGTAGGTGTAGTTGAGCTTAGCGTTGTCCATGTGCTGCCATTGGTGGAGTACTGTATGCCGGTAATGTTGCCGCTGCTGTCGGTTCCGGTTACCTGAATGATATATGATGTATTTGCCGGAATGGACGTGGTTCCCGCAACAGATACTTGTTCATTGCCTGTGTTATAGGCCGGAACGGGATTGCCGTTTTGGGTAAGATCGCGGGTAAGCTGGTTTGTTACCGAAAATAGCCCTGTCGATCCGCTGGTGAATAATTGTGTTGGGTCGATATTTACCTGCACCGAAGTAGCCGGCGCTATTTGATGTGAAACTGCGCCGGTATTGCCGCTGTACGCCCCGGTTGCAGAATTGAAAGGTGTCGTTAAAGTTTGTGTGCCGGCAAAAATATAGCTATCGCCGGATTGAGTGTTGCCAATAGCAATCATCTGCTGCTGCAGCTGTTGTATTTGGTTGGCAATGGCTGTGCGCTCAGTGCCTGTATTTGTGTCGTTTGCCGCTTGCACAGTTAATGTGCGGATCTGCGTCATCACATTTGTAAGCTGCTGCAAAGAAGAGTTTGTTACCTGCAGCCATTGCTGCGCGCTTTGCAAAGAACTTTGATATTGTGTGTTTTGCGACATAAAGTTCTGTGTAGTCATTGCTTGATTTACTGCGGCAGGATTATCACTTGGCTGATTCAGCTGTTTGCCGCTGGAAAGCTGAACGCCATATGTGTTCAATTGCTGGTACACATTACTGAGATCATTTAAGATGTTATTGGTCATCATCTCATTGGTAACACGCATAACAAAAATCCTTTCTAAAAGTATTTAATTTGCCGGAGCCAACGCTATAACGGAGCTAAGCATGTTATCTATCGTTGAAATAATTTTTGCCGAAGCTTGAAATGAATTTTGAAACTGCACTAAATAGGTTAGCTGCTCGTTCGTGCTCACCCCACCGATAGATTGCCTTTGATTGGTTAGCGTATTCATCACCGTACTTTGATTTTGGTCGTTGCTTTGCGCTTGCTGCGCCTGTGCGCCAAGCGTCGTGATCATGGCGACATAAGCTTGCTGCACCGTTTGATTAGTTGGCTGCCCTGTTAGACCTTGCAGATTAGATACTGCCTGGGCATTTGAACCGTCGCCTGGGCTGCTTGCGCTGGTGGCGGCGGCAATCGTGTTGGTGTTGGTAAGAATATTGGAGGCAACCGAAAAATTAGCCGCAGTGAGCGCGGTTCCATTTACCGATGGCCCTGTAATGCTAAAAAATGCCTGACCGCGATTATTGTTTAAATCGTATCCCGCTTCTTGCTGGGTATTTACCGTTGTAAATACTTGCTGAGCCATTTGATTTAACTGGTTCAGCATGCCGCTGGTTCCCCCAATAATTGAGTCGCGCAGCTGCAGCGCGGCGCCAAGCTGGCCGCCGACCGGTTCATAGAGCGCATTGACCGTTGAAGAAGTTGCCGGTTGAGTAAGCGTATTGGCCACCGTAGTGTTAGATGGCGTTAGAGACGCTCCGGAAATAGTAAAAGTATCGGTTCCCGCAAAGCTGGTTGATCCCGGATTGAAGGTTAACGCCATTCCGGCTAACGCAGTTGTTGCGCTTACCGGCCCTGTCCACGCCGACCATGTGCTGCCGCCATTGGTGGAAGTTTCGTATGAATATTGGCTTACCACACCGTTAGTAACCGTTGTTGTTTGAACTTTATATAATGTGCCTGCGTTTCCGGTATAGGTTCCGGCTGCTGTAAGGGTTCCGTTTCCGGTATTGCCCGCTGTTCCGGCAACTTGCTGCGCGGCGTACTGCGTTGCAAGCGTATCTGTTGAAAGCGCAAATGTATCACCGGTTTGAGGGGCGTTTGCGCCGTTGGTGAAAGAGAACTGAAAGGTATTTGCGCCGATAGTAGCGGTAAATGGGCCGGCCCCGGCCGCTGCCGTCCATGTTGACCCACCGTTTGTAGAATATTGTGCGCCGGTAACCACTCCGCCACCCACAGCAGAAACTTTTACCAGAATATTTTGTGATGAACCGGAATATGGGCCGCTTGTTAGCGATGTAGTCAATGTTTCGTTGCCGCTGGCTATGCCGCTGTTTTGCTGCGTGGTAGTCATGTACGTATAACTGGGAGATTGCATAGCGTTATACACTAAAGGATTCACCAACGTTCCGCTTACCAGCGCCGGAACATTCGTGTTATCTGCCTGCAATTGGGTAGATCCGGGAACTTGGGTAGCAAGCTGAACCGTAATCGTTCCATCGCTGTTATTTGAGTAGGTAATGGGTGTCATTTTGGCAATGGAATCTAGAAGCAAATCACGTTGGTCAAGCAGATCATTTGGTTGCTTGCCGCTGGCAATAATGGCGCGTATTTGCTGATTTAAATTAGCAATTTGCTGCGCGTCGGTATTAATGGTGTTTACAGATGTCTGCACTGTGTTATCCGCGCTTTGCTGCGCGGTGGTTAACTGCTGGGCGTTATTATTAAATTGAGTAGCCAGCGCCAGCGCATTTTGCTGTAATGTTGCGCGGGATCCGGCGTCGGTTGGGTTATCGGCGAGGCCCTGCCAAGAATTCCAAAAATTACTAAGTTTGCCGCCTAACGCATTGGTAGATGGTTCGGGGAAAATGCTTTGAACCTGAGTAAGCTGGGTATCTAAGGTTGAATATTGCCCGGCAAATTGATTTTGATACCGATATTGGTTATCTAAAATAGGATCGCGGGAGCGGTTTATTGCGCTGACTGTAACGCCAGACCCGATTTGGCCGGCGCCGGCCGGGGCAAGAATAGAAGGAACAGTATAGGGCGGGGACGCCGTTAAATCGGGGGTTTGCTGAGTAAACCCCTCTGTATTGGCGTTCGCAATATTATGGTTGATAGTTTGTATTTCAACCTGATCGGCCTGAATTGCTTGATTAGCGGTGTTCAATCCGACGAATAGTGAACTCATTGAAAAACTCCATCCTTGGTAAAAGTAAAAGAACTAGGCCCGAAAGTCGAATAAAACACTCGGGCGCTGTTCTTGCACTATTCCGCCGGCGTGAGAATAACTGGCGGCTTTGGCGTGTTTCAGAACAGATTGCAGCAATGTATCATTAATGCGCTGCGACTGTTCTATCAGCGCGGCATTTTGAGTATTCACCTTTTGCAATTGGCGTACTCTGGCGCTGAGCGATACGATTAATGTTTGCATGCGCTGCGCATAGCGGGTAGAAGACGCAAGTTTGCACAATTGATTTGCTGACGGCAATTCCGGTAAACTATGCGCGGCAGCAATATGCGCCATTAAAGCCGAACGTTCTTTTTCTAAACTTTCGGCTTCGCGAACAATGTGTTCTTTTTCGCTGATTACCAGCGCAATTGCCGATAAATCTGCGCGGCCTACTGCGTCTCGCTCATTTTCTGATAATTGAAGAAGCCGTTCATAAAGCTGATTTTGCTTATCCAAATTTCGAGCAATTTTCTCGAAACTAGAGTCTTGCGCTGTTTCATCCACGGTTGCATACTCCGATACTTTAAGAATTATTCAGCAGTTTATCCGCAAGCGCAGCGTTATCTGCGCTAAAATTATATGAACCGGAAAGATATTTTGCTTTTGCGGCGGCAACACGATCCATACGCGGCGCAAGAGGCTGCTGTACATCTGCCAGCGCTTTCACGTATGTTTGCGCTTGTGCAGAAAGGGAAACTTTTGCGCTGGAACTGCCGGATGTTGCTGTGGCTGTGTTGGTTGCAGCGGCAGATCCCGCCGCTCCGGTAGAAATACTGCCGGAAACCGGATCGGTGTTTTGCGCCTGTTTTGTATAAAGATCGGCTATATCCTGAGATATAGATGGCTGCACATTCATATATTTGTACCTCGCTTTCTTAAAATGTCAGGTGATGTACCTTTTCCTTTGTTTTCATGCCGATTTAGTTGGAGCTTTTCAGAATCAGACACTATTTGGTCTTATTCACATTGTACCGGCGCAGCGTCAAACAAATAATATCACCAGTTTCGTATGTTAATTGCGGTCTTTTACCAAGATGTTTTTTTGCTCATCTAGTTGATATTCGCAAAACCATACGTCCCTGACATTGATAAGATTAAACTCAGATACATAAGATATGTTTATGTATCTGGATGTGATCATCGGATCAATATATATTTTTCTGAAGGGTATACATCTTAATTACTTAATCAATTACAAACAAATTAATTGATTGGTTAAATGGTCTTTGATATTTTCATCAGGATGAAGATCAACAGAGCGGAGTGCATTGAGTATCTCATAGTGTCTGTTGTTGAACAATCACCGCACGGTACCCATGGGTGAAGGTGGGGAAACAAGCCACACGATTCATCGTGTGGTGTTCGTTTTGTGGCCACCTTGGCGCCTACACCGCACGGTACACAAGTGTCCCCCCAAAATATCTTTAAATATGAATACAACCACCGCGCGGTCACACATGAGGCCATGCAATCCGGTAGGGGCAACCCTTGCGGTCGCCCTTGCTTCCCGGCTACCACTATTGCGTTGGGAATAGTGTTTAAAATAATAATTTTTTGGAGACACCCCAAACCCCGCGCAAGGGGCATCCGCCCCTTACGTATCCCGGCTTTTATGGCCGGGCGGCGCGCTGGTATTTGGCTGTACCTCCTGAGTAGTTACGTATTTTGTTACTGTTTTGCAGGAATCTGAGATAGCTATAAGACCTTTGGTGTAGATCTTTCGCGGAATTGAGATATACAATAGTATAAGAGATGCCGATAAGTATTAACATCAGAAAATTTTAAAGCCGGCGCGCAATTTGTCAACGCCCGTTTAGAGCAATGGCAGATGCGGCTGTAACACATATATTTGCCGCTTGTTTCAAAGAAGAACGGAGTTGCTATTCCGCGCCCTGCGGTACATAGCGCCGGCTGGTACAAAATTTACAATACATCAAGCCAATAGCAGGAAAGAAAGGAAAACAATCGTGTCAAAATCTGGATTAACGCCGGCTGGAATTTCTGCCGCGACGAAACCCATTTTATCTAAAATGAACGATATTGCCCAAAAAACTCCCGGCAAAATTCGTGATGAAATTCAAGCTTTGCGCCCTCTTTTAGAGGATCGTGAATCTGTAACGCAGGAACAGTTAGAGAAAATTGTAAAATCTATTGCAGAAAAATTGATGAATGCGCGCGCACAGGCAGAGGAAAGAGCTAAGGCAATTGTTCCGGCGCAGTCTGCGCAAAAAATTCGTAAAATTGCGGTTATTTCCGGTTTTAGTGTTGGTTTTGCCGCTGCCGCCGGCGCCGCATTTTATGTGATTCGCAAGCAGGTGTTAAAACATCACCATGATGACGAAGTAACTGCTGAATTGCCGCACAACAAATCAGAACACAATGAAAAACCAAGCGCGAAAGTTTTAGGGCTTGTGCGTGCGCTTTCAGATAAAACCGGACTGAAATTGGCAAGAACCCATAAAGAGCCGGAAGAATATTCGTGTGTTGGCGATGTGCGCACCAAAAAATTTGTCACAATAGCCAGTGAAGTATTACCGGAAGAAGAACACCGGATTTATTTTCACAATGAAAAAGAAGCCGTGCTTGCAGGTTATCGTTCTGAAAACTAACGATTAAAGCACACTACGAGCAGCGCCCTTTGCTTTTATGCAGGGGCGCTGTGGTTGTTTTCTGTGATGGGCTATTGATTTACTGCGGAATTTACCAGCAGCTGATGGATGAGTGTTGTCATATCATTCATAGTAAACGGTTTCATCAGAAAAGGAACGCCGTTGAGTTCTTTTTCAATTGGCCGCGAGCCACTGATAAGGAGTAGCGGAATGGTTGCAGTTGCCGCGTTTTCACGCAGTTGGTGAACAAATTTCACACAATTTGAATCAGGGAAAATATAGTCTAAAATTAGGAAATCTGGCGCAATTTTCAATATTTGAGAAAAAGCATTATGTACATCCATCTCAATTTCAACGATGTAACCTAAATCAATAAGAATTTGCGACAAAATAATGCCGATATCTTCATTATCGTCGATTATTAAAATTTTTTGTGGTGTAGTAGTCATAGTAGCAGTTAATACAGATTCCGATTGTAAAATAGAATTTGGGTTATAGTTGGGATGAACCATTGCAACTCTCCCGATTACCTTAAAAATATATATTTTAGCTTTTAATTATTGATACTATATCTCATTTATGAGATATTTGCAATAGCCAACTTGGATTATTTTAAGTTTGATATTTTGTTGAAGGCAGCAGATGCATTTGTTGTATATTTCCAACAGCGCAAACGTATCAGCGCTTAAGTTTCCCTATTAACTTACCCGATAGTTGGCAACAAACCTTTTTGTAAGGTTTTTGTCAGCATTTTGTTAACTTTGCCAAATGAATAATACGCTTAAGGTTGGATATTTAAAAATAAATAGGAAAAATTTCAAACCTTATGTGCGTATACTTGCCCAAGAATAGATGAGTATACAATTTATTTGGCTGTATGGATAAAGTATACCTTGTACAAATCTTTAAGCATAATTCATGCCAAAAGACTTGTTTTTATGATCCAATTATCTTAATTTCAACAGTTCCTTTTGCTGCAATCGTTTCTGAATCTGAAGTTACCGTAAATTCGGCCTGCAATAAGGAATTGGATATTTGCCCCACGCAGTTTAAGAAAACAGTTACATCATGCTCTAAACCAATTTGTGTTATGATTTCGCATACTATCGCTTGGGCAGAACATAATTGCTCGGTAATCAATTGCGGTATTGCTGCTTCGATAAGTCCGGTAAGCAGCGATACCGGCACAATTCTTTGCCCTAATATGCTGTTTTCAGCGATTGTGTCGTCGATATGCGCCGGATTCTGATTATCGGTGATCAGCGCAAGCAACGCCGCATCCGCGTCTGTAATTCGCCGGACAATCTGAATTGTGCGGCCTACGTATACGGATGTTGAAGGTACCCTGTCTGCCAGCATTCAGCTCTCCTGTATCTCTGTTCAATAAACAGCAAAAAATCTGTCGGCGCGCTTCATGTTCCGCGGCCACTTTGGCGGGTATATTAAAGTCTGCGCGCCGCTGGCTGCAATATTGCATAAATACTTATCTATAAAACGCAGACATATCGGGGAAAGTTCTATCCATCGATAAAGGTCCCGCAATGTCTACTATACTGGTTGTTATCATTTTCCGGAAATGTTTGTCCAAAAGTCATATTGCATATCCATGATGTTGCTTCCGGCGCAAATTCGGCGCCTGTTGTGTCATAAATCATGTGTTCGCCAAAAAATCTTGAGTAAATATATAGCGACGCTGCTTATCACCAAGAAGTCCTAATTAGATGAAAATTAAGATAATATGTTCTAGAATAAACATAGAACATATGTTTTATTTCTAGCTGCGCTTGAAACATGTATTTGATTCATGCGCGCCACTATGAAGGAGAATCTTACAAATGGCAACCAACCAAATAACTAAAACATTCCAATCCGCATACCGCCAAGCGCTTCTCATTGAATTTGCATATCCCTACATTGAAAGAATCAATATGTTATGGTATATGTTCCCTGATGGCAGACCCGATGGGTTATGTCTCGGCGCCAGATATGTGCTGTTTGTGTACCGCTGCGCTGTTTTAACCTGTGAGGAAATTGCAGCAGAATTAACCCAATCAGGTGAAGAGCAGCTGTTGGCTGCCCTGGAATCTGAATCACGCTATCTTTGGAACATAGAACGCGAAAGTATTCGCCCGAAATTATTAGAGCTTTGCCCATGTGTGCCGGAATTAACCGAACTAGCTGCGCTTTTCGCCGATACCGATCGTATTGACATGGAGCTTATTGCGTGTTAGTATACATGATTGGTAATGCAAGAATGTTGGACGGCTGCGGCGCTGAAAAATGCGTCGAGGAAAGTCCGGACTCCACAGAGCAGGGCGCTGGTTAACTGCCAGTGAGGGCAACCTTAAGGATAGCGCCACAGAAACAAACCGCCACGCATTGCGGGGTAAGGGTGAAATGGCGAGGTAAGAGCTCACCGGCAGCCGGGTGATCGGCTGGCCGCGGCAAGCCCCGCCCGGAGCAAGATCAAGCAGAGGCAGTCGCTTCGGCGCGCGAATTGCTCGTTCGTTACGTCTCAGGTCGATCGCTAAAAACATTGGGTAACCAATGTTTCAGAGAGATAGCCGTCGCGGTTGTTTGCGCAATCGCACAGAATCCGGCTTATAGACGCTCTTGCATTATTTCTTATTTTTCGTTTTTGTTTTCGCTGCTGTAAAATCACCCGCCAAGGACAGAATGTATATATAACTCTGCTCTTGGCGGGTTTTTGTTGACAGTATCTTTGCGCGCAAAGCGGCTATGCGCCGGTTTGCAGTGTTTCCAAAACGGGGTTGTTATCTGCGCCGCTTATACCAGCTAGCCATGGTGTCCCTTGTATGTCCGCCAACGCATAAATTTTATCAGACTGATTGGTTGAGGAATAATCCGTCCATTTAACGCCATCCCAGTGTGCAATAGTTGACACTTCGCTTGCTGCAGTAAAGATCCAAATATCTTGTGAGGACACAGCATTAACTGGTGTGGGTCCCCAAATAGGATTTGTTTGATTCAATACTGTTGGAAGCATTGTCCACATTGCTCCGTTTCTGTGTATAACATATATATGAGAAAATCCCTGTAATATTAAATCAATATCAGAAACACTAAATGGCAGAATAGCCGCAATATTTGGGTTTATTATTCCACTTTTTGGCGCATTTTCAAAAATGCTTTTTACAATTGTGTCAAATCCTTGAATTTTATTCCAAGCGCTGCCGTTGCTGCTGTACCAGATTGTTCCTGTTATATAATTTTTGTTTTCATCATTGCATTGCTCCACAATGTATACTGAACCTTTTTTATCTGATGCTGGCGGTAAAAAATTGCATTTATCTTGTAAAAACGATGGTGATTCGGTAACCCAGCTTGAACCGGTATATTTCAGTAATTCGGTGGTGTTATTCGTGTTATTTTCAAACATTAGGTAAAATGAATCTGTTCCGGCGGATGTTACTCCCAAAAAAGTA
Organism: Chloroflexota bacterium; assembly: GCA_021778805.1. Taxonomy (GTDB): domain Bacteria; phylum Chloroflexota; class Ktedonobacteria; order Ktedonobacterales; family JACDGC01; genus JAJYBV01. Next base: position 43,577 of record JAJYBV010000012.1, read on the forward strand.
TCAGATGTAAACGCAGCCGGAAGCGGTACAATGCTGAATTGTGCGCCATTCCATCGGGAAATAATATAGTTTTGCAGACTAAGTGTTCGCCCGAATAACCATATATCGGTGTCACTGTATCCTAACAGCGCTGTTACATTTGAAAAAGGCATTTGAATGGGTACTTTGGTTATCGAGCCATTGTCCATATGCGCTAAAAAAGTTCCATTTTGATCTGCTGTCCAAACATCTGTTGGTGAAATTGCTGCAATAGATTGCAGTGATTCCCCTCCGGTTTGAGCTGAGCCTGAAAGAAAATTTGTTGTAAAAGCGCTTCCGTTCCAATGTTTAATGATACCTTGCTGAATATTGGGTCCTGTTACTTGTTCACCTGTCAGCCAAACATCATTTGCGGTGGTTCCGCTGATTGAATTGATGAATCCGGTGGTTGCATCAGATGTTATTGTCTGTTGTGTCCAAGTTGCGCCGTTATAGACTGCGGCAAATGGCTGTCCATTTTGGTTTCCGCCTACCCAAACATCGTTAGGGCTGAAGGCTTTGACGCTGTTTAATAGTGTATTTGCTATATTAAAAGATGGCATAACGCTGCTCCAGGCATCGCCATTCCAATGCTCGATTATTGCGCCGGCAGAATTGTCTCCTACTGTCCATACATCGCCGGCAGAATCGCCAGATATTCCGGCTAAACTTGCCGTTGGATCATTTTGCAAGGGATTGGAATACGCAGTCACCTTTGATCCATTCCAGTTAAGTAACAACGCGCCGGCAGGGTTAAAATTTTTATCTGCTGATCTGCCGGAAATCCACACATTAGTAGGGGAAATTGCCGCCATGTCCGTTAGGTTGGATATTGGGACGGGAATAGATACCGTAGTTATTTGAGATCCATTATAATGATGTAATTGTATACCTTTTCCGGTAACAGTGAAGATAAAAAGCATATTAGTATCTGACAACGCTGCAAAGGGGCCATTATCAACCGCGTCAGGTTCATTTAACTGTTTTTGTGTCCAATTGTAGCCATTCCAATGAAACAATTCATATGGCTGAAATCTTGTAGTTGTTAAAACCGCTAATTCCCAGATATCATTCTGATTTAATTCACTTACATATACCGCTTGTGCGTTATTTATCTGTGGCTGACTTGTCCATTTAACGCCATTCCATTGATATTCCAGTGGTGTTCCATTTACATTATCATTGCCAAAAGCATATACTTGATTGGGTGAATAAGCTTGAATAGTATTCATCATTAACGATGAAGAGGTAATCGGTATTTCTTGCGCTGTAAATGATTTTCCGCTTACAGTTGGTGTTTGGTTGGGATTTATTGCCGCTGTATTATCTGGTTTTCCGATATTCATGTGCAGCATTGCAGCAGCTAAAACTAAAACAATCAATACTGATATACCGCTTGCGCCAATTGCCAGCATCTGTTTTTTGTTCATGTTATTGGTCCTTTCACCATTATATCGTTTCGCAATTTTATTGTTAGATTGAACATCCTCTACATCTGTTAACGCATAAATTATCCTAAATAAGACAATTTTACTAAATTTTAAAGAAAAAGTATTAGCTCTATGGTTCTTACGTTCCTTGCAACGCTCGAATATAAAAAATCACCCGCCAAGGGCAGAATATATATATCTCTGTTCTTGGCGGGTGATTTTACAGCAGTATCTTTGCGCGCAAAGCGGCTATGCGCCGGTTTGCAGTGTTTCCAAAACGGGGTTGTTATCTGCGCCGCTTATACCAGCTAGCCATGGAGTGCCCTGTGCATCGGCTATTCCATAGAATATATCGTATTGATTGGCTGGAGAATAACCTGTCCATTTAACGCCATCCCAGTGCGCAATAATTGGGGTGTTATAGTTTGTGATATAGATCCACATATCCTGAGACGACGCTGCTGCCGCTATTATTGGATTTACAAACGGATTGGTTTGCTCCTCCGGCTGTGGAAGCAACGTCCAAGCTGTTCCGTTCCAATGAATGACAAAAGTATGGGTATACCCTTGAAATACCAAAGCAATATCGGATGATCCGAATGGCAGGATATTGGTTAAGCTCGGATATCTCAACCCGCCTTTTGGCGCATTTTCCGGAAAACTTTTTATAATTGTGTCAAACCCTTGAATCTTATTCCAAGCGCTGCCGTCGCTGCTGTACCAAATTGTTCCGCTTTGGTAATCGCCGGTTGAGTCATTGCATTGTTCTGCAATATAAACCGATCCACTTTTATCCGTTACCGGCGGTAAAAAACTGCATTTATCTTGTAAAAACGCCGGTGATTCGGTAATCCAGTTTGAGCCGGTATATTTCAGTAATTCGGTGGAATTATTCGTATTATTCTCAAGCATTAGGTAAAATGAATCTGTTCCAGCGGATGTTACTCCCAAAAAAGTATCAGATGTAAACGCAGCCGGAAGCTGCGCCGCGCTGAATTGGGAGCCGTTCCAGTGCAATATAAACAGTTTCTGTTGAGTAAAGTTTTCTCCAAATATCCATAAATCGGTGTCGCTGTACCCTAGCAGCGCATTTATTTGCGCATTAGGAATTTGAACAGGAATTGTGGTAACAGCGCCATTCACATCATGGACCAAAAAGGTTCCATTTGTATCTATTGCCCATACATCTGTTGATGAAATTGTCGCGATTGCTTGCAATGGCTCGCCACCCGTCTTGGTAGATCCCATGAATAAATAGGATGTAAATGCGCTGCCATTCCAATGAGCAATCCAACCTTGTTGTGCGTCTATTCCTGTTATTTGCCCGCCGGAAAACCAAACGTCATTGGCTGCGGTTCCGCTGATAGAATCGATGAAACCGTTTGTGTTTGCTGTAGCAATGGATTGTTGCGTCCATGTTGCGCCGTTATATACCGCGGCAAACGGCTGTCCATTTTGAGTTCCGCCTACCCAAACATCGTTAGGGCTGAAGGCTTTGACGCTGTTTAATTGTATATTTGCTGAGTTAAATGACGGTGTTATACTGCTCCACACAGCGCCATTCCAATGCTCGATTATTGCGCCGGCAGAATTGCTTCCCACTGCCCATACATCACCGGCTGAATCGCCGGATATGTCATTCAAATTTGCGGTGGTGTCATTTTGCAAAGGATTGGAATATGCAGTCACCTTTGATCCATTCCAGTTCAGTATCAATGCGCCGGAAGGGTTAAAATTTTTATCTGCTGATCTGCCGGAAATCCACACATTAGTAGGGGAAATTGCCGCCATATTGGTGAGGTTGAATACTGAAACCGGGATAGTAATAGGAATGGTTCCCGAGCCAGTATAGCGCTGCAGCATAGCGCCGGCTCCTTTTTCATCGAATAAAAAGAGCAGATTTGTATCGGAAAACGCGGTAAATGGACCAAAGCTCCCGCCTCCGTTATCGCCGAAATAAATCTGGATCCATTTTGCGCCATTCCAGTGCAGCAATTCATACATTCGCGGTTCATTAGAAGTGCCAGAGGTCAATTCCCAAATGTCATTGGGATTTATTTCACTTATATATAATGCTTGCATATTGTTTGCTGCCGGCTGGCTGTTCCACTTAGCGCCATTCCACTGATAGAACAGTGGCGTTCCGTTCAAATCATCATATCCAAACGCATACACTTGATTGGCAGCATAAGACAGAATGGTACCTATACCTTCTGAGGAAGAAGTAATCGGTATTTCTTGGGCAGAAAAAGATTGATTGCTAATAATTGGAGTTTGACTGGGGTTTATCGTAGGTGTAGGCAGCATGGTTGCTGTTGCGGTTGCCGTTTTTGTTGTGTTTGACTGAGACGGATTTCCCGCATACATATGCAGCATCACTGCAAATAAGGCAATAACCACAATTGCGGCAACAGAGCTTGCGAATGCCGCTAACCACTGCTTCTTGTTCATATCATTGATCCTTTCAACACTATGTGGTTTCGATGTTTTTATGAACGCCAATTTTTTTTGCGGTGTATTCATGCGCCGCCGCACACCATCCCATACTCTGCTTCCTGGTTCCAGTTCTGATATATTTTGCAATAAATGGCTGGTTGTAGCCATCCCTTGCAGCCGCTGCTGGCAAACAGCGCAATTGGGAATATGACTGCTCAATGCATCTGTTTGTTCCGGAGAAAGTTCGCGATCTTTCCATGTGGAAAGTGTTTCAAAGGAAACTTGTTTTTCACAGATCTGCTGATTTTTCATTGCGCTTTCTCCCGCTCGAGATATGTTTCGCGAAATCGCTGTCTGGCCCGGGCAATCATCTTTTTTACAGCGGCGTGTGAATAACCAAGAATTTTGCCGATTTCTTCATAGGAAAACCCATCTGCGTCTCTAAGCAGCAGCGCCATGCGCTGTTTGGGCTGCAGGGTGGCCAGCGTTTCGGCAATAACGTCTTGTTCGGCAATTTTTCGGGAAGGATCGCTGGATGATAATTCCAGAGTGTTATCCCAAACTATTTGGGTCTGAGTTTCTTGTAATCTTTTGCGATATCGGGTATTGGCTAGATTTACAGCAACACGATATAACCAGCCGCGTGGATTGGTTTGTGTGTGAATTTCAGTAAAATGATTCCATGCGCGCACAAAAACTTCCTGGGTAAGGTCGTATGCTGCGTCTTCATCATGGGTATATTTCCACAAAAAATTAAGGATTTGGCGTTCATACATATGAACGAACTGCTCAAAATTTTGCAGAAGCTCTTTTGCGGATGCGTCTGCTTTTGCCAAAGAAGGATCTGATGGCGCGGACTGCGAAAAAAATAGTTGTATGGCAACTATAAAACGTCGCGCTGCCTGTGCCTTTTGTGTAAACGGCAAATGTATTGCCATATGTATAACTCCCACCAAAATATATGCATGTAACTTTCGCGCATCCGCGCTATCTTTTTATGGCATGCTGCGCAGATGAAGTTAGCAGGCGCTTGAAATATTTGCCATAAAATTCCACCGCAAATGAATGTGTAAAGATTTCGGCAAGATACCCATGTCAATCAGGTTCACTACTATATACCTTGCAAAAGAGGAAAACGGGACAATGAAATCAGCTATGACAGATTATTCGCAAGAAACGTGTGTGATACATGAATATAATAATTCCGGGGATCTTTGCAGATAGAGTTTGGAGCAACAAAATTAAAATTTTTTATTGCTGTGCAATCACATTTTTATGCGGCCGCCAAACAGCGCAGTGCCAATACGCACCAGTGTTGCGCCTTCGGCAATTGCAGCTGTAAAATCATGCGACATACCCATGGAAAGGGTTTGCCATGAAGCGCCAAAATGCGCTTGAAATGTATCGCGCATTGCGCGCAATTCGGCAAATATCCAGCGAATGGTTTGCGGATCTTCTGCGAATGGCGCAATCGTCATAAGGCCGGTGCCGTGTAAAAAGGGCAGAGATTGGATTGTTTCACCCAGCCGCAGCGCCATATCTGGCGAAACACCATGTTTAGACGCCTCGCCGGAGATATTAACCTGTATCAATACTTCAAGCTGTTTTTGCTGTGTTTGTGCAGCATTGTTCAGCGCCTGCGCCAGTTCTATAGAATCAATGCTTTGAATGCGCTGAAAAACAGTAACAGCGTTTTTTACTTTATTGCGCTGCAGTGTGCCGATCATTTCCCAACGCACGTTTGGCAGCGCCGCGGATTTTGCTAAAGCTTCTTGCACACGATTTTCACCAAACGTCGTTATTCCGCATTTGGCTGCTTCCGCGGCATAACCGGCAGGAAAACCTTTTGTAACCGCCATTAGGGTAATATCATCTGCCTGCCGGCCAGATTCGGCCGCGGCAATAGCAATTTCGGCTTGTATACGCCGGATGTTTTGGTTTATTTGCAATTTCAACTGTTCAAAGGATTCGATCATGTGTCTCGTTCGGCCCTTCGCTCGCGGCGCAGCAGCGCTTCCACTAATTCAATTGGCTTGCGACCCTCAAAAAGATCACAAACGGCGCGCGCTATCGGCATTTCAATTGAATTGCGGCGCGCCATCTCTAACGCTGCATAGGATGTAGCGACCCCTTCGGTAACGGAATGGCGTTTTTGCAATATTGCTTCTAATCCATCTCCAGAAGAGGTTAATTCAAAGCCTAAAGAATAATTGCGGCTTAAGGGACTGGAGCAAGTTGCAATGACATCACCTAATCCTGCCAGACCGGCCAATGTAAGGTGATGCGCGCCTTCCGCAACCGCTAAACGCCCAATTTCAGCAATGCCGCGGGTCATCAGCGCTGCTTTAGCATTAACACCGAATTTTAACCCATCCAGCGCGCCGATGGCTATTGCTAAAACATTTTTGAGTGCGCCGCCTAATTCTACGCCAATACTATCATCGGTTGAATATACCCGAAACAAAGGAGCATTGAAAGCGTCGCGCAATATTTCGGCGGCTTGTATGTTTGCCGAAGCCACTACTGCCGCTGCCGGCTGCCCTGCGGCAATTTCTGCGGCTAAATTGGGTCCGCTGAGCGCGGCAATTTTTGCAGTAAATGGTTCCGGAAGTTCTTCCTGCGCTATTTGCGACATGCGGCACAAGGTAGTTAGCTCGATACCTTTTGACGCAGTTACCACATAGGCGCCAATTGGAATATCTTGACGCACGGCGCGAATATTTTCGCGCATTTTTTGAGCGGGAACAACAAATAGCGCAATTTCTGCGCCCTGCAGTGCTTCGGCGGCTTCAGCAGTAATAAGTACAGAATCGGGGATAACTGTGCCGCGTAAAAATTCCGTGTTTTCGCGTGAAACGCGCATGGCTTCGGCGCGCTTTTGGTTATAATCCCAAAGCGAAACTTCTGCGCCTGCGGAGTGCAGTAAAATTGCCAAGGTGGTTCCCCACGCGCCCGAACCAAGTATGGCTGTTTTCATAAATTAGCCCCTGGTTGTTTCGATTATGAATCGGAAATGTTCACCGATTCACGTTCTTCATCTTCAATTGCTTTTAATGGCTCCATTTTAGCCCAAACAATCTTATTAATTAAATAGCCATAGCGGTTTACTGTGCCTAAGGTAACCATCATGCAGCGCAAAAATTGATCATATGTAAATTCAGCGCCATTCAGCGGAATAGCAAGTTCATAGGTTACTTCTCCATCGGAGGCGTCGCGAGTATATTTGCCCAGCACTGTATTATAATTAATGTGCATCAGCGCTTCAAGGCATTCTGCTTTACGGTTTTCGGTAATTTGCCCAAGCCCTTGAACGATAAATGAAATAGTTTCATTTTCGGTATTTAATCGCGCAGACATTCGCACATTACCGCCGCGCACATCAAATTCTGCTCGAACGGTATTATTTTCAGACTCTACACGATATTTCCAGTGCTTTGTTTCAAAATACCCCGCAAGTTCGTCTAAAGTAATCATGTTACAACGCCCCATTCTGCTGATTTGAATTTTAATGATTTCTCTAAGCAGTACCAAGTAATTTATTATACGTCTTTTTATTGTACGCGCAAAACGCTTGCGAGGCAAGAGAATTTCATATCTCTTTCTTTATTATTCACTCACCTTACGCACAATCAATCGCACAGGAGGTTTTGAGAGATCGAAGTTCAGACAAACTGGATTGCAGAGCTTTGAGATAGAGCTTTGTTTTGAGAGCAAAGTGATT
>JAJYBV010000089.1 GCA_021778805.1 Chloroflexota bacterium
CCCACTCCACCCATGGGTACCGTGCAGTGTTTGTTCAACAACAGGCACTATGGGGCACTCATTGTACTCTGCTCTGTTGATCTTCATCCTGATTAAAATATCAAAGACCATAATCGTGTGGCTTGTTTCCCCACTTCCACCCATGGGTACCGTGCAGTGTTTATTCAACAACAGGCACTATAGGGATCTCAATGTACTCTGCTCTGTTGGTCTTCATCCTGATTAAAATATCAAAGGCCATTAAATAAAATGTATATGAGAGGCGCCATATATCCCGCGCAATGGGCAATCGCCTTTACGAATCCCGGGCATTTGCGGCAGAATCAGGCATTTTGCTTATGGTAACAGCGTGTAGCGCCGGTATGCTGCTTTGAGATATGATGAATAACGAAATCAATATCTAACACTTTGCAAGGCTTAACAGCCCATATGACGGAATCTGCGCCATATGTCTAAGCAGCAAGAAAGCGGAATATTATGGAACAGCAGGAAACACACAAAAATACCGGGTCGCTTACCTTGAAAAGAACCACACAGCTTTCAATTGGCGGGCAAACCCACACATTTGAATATATTGTGCAATTGCAAACAACCGCTTCACAAGAAGATATTGCAGACGCTGTTGTCAGCGCGACTGCCGGAATGAGCGCTATGCTTCAGCAAATAACGCAAAAAAATGGGCAGTTTAATCAAACCGGATCGACTGCAGCGGCGCCGGAAGCGCAGCAACTACCCAGCGCGGAAAAAGCTCCGATTGTCAGCGCCACAGCCGAGACTGTTAAAGTTCCTGAAAAACCCGGGTCAAGATTTGCGCCGGCAACTATGGCTGCGTTTCTGAAAGCTGCCTTGGAGTATGGCTACCGCGCGCAAGATATTCCTGCCGCGCTGCAAATTCCTTCGCTGGAAAAATTTTCCGATTTCACCGGCGGATTAGAGCAATTGAAACAATTAGCGGCGCAAAAATCTTCGGAAACTCCTGCCGCACAGCCTGTTAAAGCTCCCGCGCACAGTTTCGCCGAAGAAAACACCCCTTATGAAGCAGCGCAGGAAGCCGAGGAAGTTGTTCAAGATGACGAGATGGATGAGCCGGATTTTCAATTAACTGATGATGTGTTCGACCCGGAATCTTCACAGCCGGGCGCTGCTTCAGCCGAAAGTGACGCCGCACGCCTGCTGAAATCACTGCGCGCTATCCCCGCAAAAGGCGCGCCGGCAAGCGCTGAAATGCGCCTGCAGCTGAAGCAGCATGTAATAGATCGGTTGGGCAGCGAAACTGCGCAGCAAGTGGTAAAAATTCTTTGGAATCCCCCCGCAGGAGAACGGCTGAACGCTGCGCGCACTCAAGCGCTGATAGATTGGAGCGCATCTGAAAATTTTATGCAAACCGCATATGCGTTGACCCATTCCGCAGCTTTAGATGCGGAGAAATAGGTATGAGAGTTATTGCCGGAGCAGCCAAAGGGAAGCGGCTGAAATCTCCAATTTCCGACACCACACGCCCGATAATGGATCGGGTGAAAACGGCGCTGTTTGATATTTTAGCGTTTCGTATTGCCGATACAACTGTTTTAGATTTATTTGCCGGCGTTGGTTCGGTGGGCATTGAAGCGCTGAGCCGTGGCGCCAAACATGCTGTGTTTATCGAAATGAATTTGCCAATTATCCGTATTTTACGCGAAAATCTGGCTAACACCGGTTTTACCGCCCAAGCTGCTATACATCACAGCGACGCTTTTGCCTATATCCCGAGAGCTGCCGCTGCGCGCACAAAATTTGATATTATATATATAGCGCCGCCGCAATATAAGGGTATGGCGCAACGCGCACTGCGCGCTGTCGTAGAACATCATCTTGCCTCGCCGGATGGACTGCTGATTGTGCAGATTCATCCACGGGAACGCAGCGAATTTATTCAGCAATATGGAAATTATTCCTTAACTGATGAACGCACCTATGGCAGCACATCGCTTTTATTTTATAGTGAAACCGCGCAGGTAAGCGCAGCTGTAAATCAAAAGCAGGAAGATAGCAATCCATAACTGTTTTCCCGAAAATCATACCAGTGGCAGCCGCCGTATCACAGGTAATCGGCTTGTCTGCAAACAAAAAGGATTGGAATAAACCAAACATGATTTCAATACAAGATATTTTTGAAGCGAAAAAATTTTTAGCCGGTAAATTACATCGTACTCCCCTGCTTTCCGCGCAATCACTTGGTGAAATGTCTAACCCAAAGGTATCTTTATGGCTGAAAGCCGAGAATTTGCAGAAAACCGGATCTTTTAAGCCCTATGGCATTTACTTCAAAATTTCCAAACTTACCGAAGAGGAACGTAAACGCGGCGTACTTACTGTTTCCGCAGGAAATACCGCACAAACATTGGCGTGGATCTCTGCAAGAGAAGGGTTGCAATGCACCGTAATTGTGCCTGAAACAGCGCCTTTGGCCAAAACTGCCGCCGCAGAAGCATATGGCGCAACTGTTTTACGGCACGGCCGCAATCACCATGAATCTTGGGCGTTTGCTTATGAGCTGCTCAATCAAAATGGGGCAACACTTATTCATCCTTATGACGACCCTGCTGTAGTCGCCGGACATGGCGTTATTGGCTTGGAAATATTAGAAGATAAGCCGGATATTCAGGCGGTTTTGGTTCCGGTAGGCGGCGGCGCGCTGGCCACCGGTGTTGCGTTTGCCATTAAAACCTTGCGGCCCGATGTAAAAATTATTGGCGTAGAGCCGGAATTGGCCCCGCGTATGATAAAAGCGCTGGAAGCCGGGAAACCGATAGAAATACCGCCATCTTCCACTGTTGCCGATGGCTTGCGCGCGCCGATTGTCGGAGCAATTAATTTAGAGATTGCGCAAAAATATATCGACGCGGTTATACCGGTTTCCGATAATGCAATTATTAACGCGCAGATGCTTATTTTGGAACGCGCAAAACTGCTCACCGAACCGGCAGGGGCAACTTCCGTTGCGGCGCTTCTGGAAGGTGTAAGCGGCTTGCCAGAGCATACTGTAGCCGCCGCAATTCTTAGCGGAGGGAATACCGACCGCGCAACACTGGCTAAACATTTATTGATGGAAACACCATAAAATACGCGCTGTAACTTCTTAGGCGATATTGGCAAATTTTTATTAGGCGATAGATATACCGCTGCGACATGTGCGCCGTGCGGAGTGGAGTTTTTATAAAAATAATTGGGGACACCCCAAACCCTGCGCAAGGGGCGGCGCCCCTTTTGAATCCGTGCGCCATGTGTATCGTGCGGAGTGGAGTTTTTATAAAAATAATTGGGGACACCCCAAAACCCTGCGCAAGGGGCGGCGCCCCTTGTGAATCCCTGCGTCAGGTGCGCCGTGCGGAGTGGAGTTTTTATAAAAAAATAATTGGGGACACCCCAAACCCTGCGCAAGGGGCGGCGCCCCTTTTGAATCCGTGCGCCATATAATTTTTGGGGAATCATTTTCTTTCGACGGAGCGAAGCTCTGCCAGTTTCATTGCGGAGGCAAACACACGATCTACTGAAATATCAGCCATGCGATTATCCGGTGTAAATTTTTTGGGCCACACCAGCGGCTCTGTGCCAATAAAATGGCCGATCGGCTTTCGCGGCGGAATCGGCTCCAGCAGTTCCAGCAACTCTGGATTCTGCGCGCAAGGCTTAAACTGATTTATATTGCTTACGCCAAACAAAGCAATGGTTGGTTTCCCCATGGCAACGGCAAAATGAGTCAATCCGGAATCGTTGCCGATGTAGATATCGCACAAAGAAATAGCCGCAATACTCATGCGCAGGGATGTTTTCCCAACGAGCGAAATAGCCCGGTTTGCCGTTTGCTCCATAATCAACGTTTCTGCCTCGGTGTCATCATGGCTTCCCAGCACAACAATGACGGCGTTTAAGGTATCTATCAGCCGGTTTGCCAATGCCGCAAAATTTTCCGCCGGCCAGCGCTTCAATTTACCATAGCCAATTGCGCCGGGATGCAGAAAAATCACCGGGCAGTCTTTTGCTGCTGTTACACCGTTTGCTGATATTATTTGCTGCGCCTGTAAAGTGTCGCTAGGCGGAACACTCCATTTGGGGATTAAATCTTCGGCTGTTTGCGGAAATACGCCTAAACGCGCGACGATACGCCAATAATGCAGCACTGCGTGTGTGCGCTGATATGAATCATCTAACGGCCCCCACAGCCAAAAACCTACCGGCAAGCGCTGCCAAATTTGTTTGCGCGCACCGGAAAACGCCACATAAAAATTGCTTTCCGCGGAAATACCTATGGCAATATCATATTGATGTGGCCGAATGCTTCCGACAGCGGCAAAAAATTTTTGTAAATCGGTTGGGCCGCGCGCCGGATCGATAATCAAAATCTTATCAACATCCGGTGACATATCAAAAAAAGAGCCGATTGCGGCGTTAACTGCCACTGTAATTTCCGCATGGGGGTATGCGCGGCGCACCCCGGCTATCATCGGTGAAGCAAATAACACATCACCGATGGGAGTGAACAGCACAAATAAAATTTTTTTGACCGGCCGCGCCGGGGTGTTTTCAGTATTCATATTCCACACATGCAGTTATTGTGTGCGCATCCGATCATCCGGATTAGTATGCTCATAGCGTTTTTTATTATTGTTTGGTAAAAGCGCTTCTGATACTTGGTGCGAGGTTGGCCCTGCTCCGGAAGCTGGAGAAGAAGCGTTTTTTGCCGCTTCACTTTCGCGCAGCGCCCTTTCAATAATAAAGCGCGAAGATGTCAGTACCGGCCTGCTGTGTCCGCCGGTGCGCTCTGCCAAATAAACGGAGAGGAAACCGGTGAAAATAATGACCACCGCTAACACATTAAAAGCAATAGTAAGCCCAAAAATGTCTGCCATTGCGCCAACCGCAGGAATAATTGGGATCAGCGCGGCGCTTTGCACCATGGTTTGCAGTGATATAATTCTGCCGCGTATCCAATTTGGTGATTTTTTCTGCATTAACGTTTGCGCCGGCAAGGTTATCATTGTTAGGCCAACACCAATAAGCAGTGAAAGCAGCATAATTGTCGCTATATATGGTACTGAGTTCGGCCAATTCTGAGGATCGTAGTGCATAATGCCCCAGTGGCTGGCGGTAATTAAAAAGATCGAAACACTGACAACGATAAATCCCATCAGCTCAGCAAAAGCAAAACCAATGCGATGAATGACCCGCGGCATGAGCGCGGATCCGCCAACCAGGCCGATACCGGCGGGCAAAAATATAAACAGCGCAGCAACTTGCTGGGGTCGGTGCATAAATTCAGCGCTGAAATTTGGGGCAATCATACCGATAATACTAATTAATGTATTGCCGATAGTCAGCTCAATGAGGGTAATAACCAACGCTTGCTGCTGCCAAACAAAAACGCCGGTTTCAATGATGCTGCGCCAAATAGAGATAATTCTTTTTGTGGCAAGTGAGGAATTAGGATTGTGCGATGGCTGCAATTTATCGCCCGGCAGCGTAAAGGTTAACGCTGCGCAAATTAAATACGCAATTGAGATTAGCAAGAAGAGAAATTCAACACTGTTAGTTTGCAGGGAGGCAAATCCAAAATTAAAATGGAAACTGGGGGCCAGCTGTATAACCAGCGGGCCAACCATAATAAAGCCCAGCGCTTGCGCAAGTGTAAAGGTGACGTTAAACAAAGAAAGCGCTGAAACAATTTCCTCTTCTTTTACTAATGAAGGAATAGCTGCGCCTTCTGCAGGGCCAAAAAACTGGCTGATTGCGGATACAACAAAAGTAAGCAGATAAATAATTGCAAATCCTTTTGGGATATTTATCAGCGTAACAATAAACGCAAAAGAAACAATCGCTCGAAGAAAATTACTGCCCCACAGCACAAATTTTTTATTAACCCGATCGACAAGCACGCCGGCGGGAACGCCAAGCAACACAATCGGCAGGCTAAACGAAACGAATATGCCGCCAACTGCGGTAAAAGATTGACTTTGTGTCGCTAAAAGATATAATGATCCAAAATTTGCCGCGTTTTGTATAGTTTGTGAGATAAGTTGGGCCACCCATAAGCGAACAAAGTGCGAGTTTTTCAATAATTGCCGAAAACTCGAAGGATTCGAAGGAGCAGGCTCCATAAAATTTATTCCCCTTCTTCTGATAAACCTGAAAAAGGCGGGTTGCCATGTTCAAGTATTTTTTTAATTCTGCGTTCCGCATCTACTCGCGGCAAATAAATTTTCCTGCCGCATCCATCGCATTTTAATCCGACATCTGCGCCAAGCCGAAATATTCGCCAATCATAACTTCCGCATGGATGCGGCTTCCGCAGCCGCACATGGTCAAACAGCATCAGCTGTAATATACCCTGACTCATATTCGTGTGCCTTCTGCAGTGTTATTCCGCCGAATAAAGGTGATTTTGCCTGATATATTCTTCAACCCCATCTGGAACCAAGTAATGAATTGGCGCCTGATTCCGGACCCTGCTGCGAATCATCGATGATGAAACAGCAATTTGCGGGGCTTCTATCGCTACAATTTTATTGTGATAACCATGTAAATTTTCTGCCAAACGGCGCATATCTTCCGCTGAAAATGAACTTCCGGGCCGGCGGACTGCCGCAATAGAATCGATCATCTCGACGATTCGCATTGCCTCACGCCATTGAGCCAGATCAAACACCATATCGGCGCCGACAATCAGCGTAAACTTTGCCGCGGGATATTTGCCCTGCAAATATTCCAATGTGCGGATAGTATAGCTAATTTCGCTTTGCTGTAACTCAAAAGGTTCTGCTTCAAACCGCCCGTTTCCGGCAATGGCAATTTCAACCATTTTTTTGCGGCTTGCCGCATCCGCCAGATCTTCGTTTTGTTTATGAGGCGGTATTCCCGCCGGAATAAACAGCGTTTTATCTAACTGAAGCTGAAAAGTCACTTCCTGCGCTATGATGAGATGCCCTGTGTGAATTGGATTAAATGTTCCGCCAAATATGCCTATGCGCATTTGTGCAGAATTATTACCCAACATCGCTCAGCGCCTCTCGCATCATATGTATTGACGAATCCGCATCCATAAAAGTAGCGGCTTTTATCCCTAAGGAAGGTATTGTCGTCTCAATGCTGCATGTTTATATCGGCGTTGTGGTCTTTGATACCACAAGAACACATATAATATATGCTCTCTAATAACAGGATCCTCAGCCATTTTAAACAGATGTATTAACTGTATTGTATACCATACTGATAAATTAATATAGTGTTTTTTATATTTCAGTGTTTGTTATGGTTAATTTGGTTATTTTCCCGCTTTTTCGACAGTAAAGCGCCTGGCGGTGCGCTGTTATTAGAATAGTCATTCATTGCTTTACCTCGGTGTAGTTACACAAATTCGTTACAAACATCGCTACAGTAGACACAGATTCCCGTAACGGGTTATACTAAAAGCAGTGGATAATGGCAAAGTTTTTTGTAAGCAGGAAAGGAAATATATTTTGGCGCGGTCTTTAAAAATTCTGACACTTTCAGCGGAAATGACTCCATTTGTAAAAGTAGGCGGCCCAGCCGATGTGGTCGGCGCACTGCCTAAAGCGCTTCGCGCAATGGGGCATGATATTCGTATTGCGCTTCCGGCGTACCGTTCAGTTCGGCCGGATCAGTTTGGCATAACTCCTTGTTTAGATGCATTAACGGTGCCAATCAAGCAAGCGACAGAAATTGTTTCGGTCAGTGAGACATCGATTGCCAATTCTCCGGTTTACTTTATTAATGCGCCAAAATATTTTCATCGGGATAATATTTTTGGTTATAATGATGATGGCGCGCGCTTCATTCTTTTTTGCCGGGCCGCGCTGGAATTTTGTAAAGCCATCAACTGGTCGCCGGATATTATTCACGCGCATGAATGGCACACTGCCATTGTTCCCAATTGGATGCACACCTTATATCATAACGATCCTTTTTTTGCGAATACCGCAACAGTATTTACCATCCACAACTTAGCGTATCAGGGAATATTTGGTTTACGAATCTTAGAGATTGCCGGAATTGCAGATCAGGAATTTCTGTTTCCTGCGCAAAATGATATGGGTGATGTGGTTGATTTGATGGCGCGCGGCATTATGTATTCCGATGTTGTTACAACCGTAAGCGAAACTTACGCCAAAGAAATTATAACTCCGGAGTTCGGTGAAAAACTTGATCATTTGCTGTTGCAGCGTTCAACGCGGCTGTATGGCGTGTTAAACGGCATCGACGCTGAATCGCTGAACCCGGCGACCGATCCATATATTGCGCAAAACTTCGATATCCACAATTTAGAGATGCGCGCGCAAAATAAGCGCGCTTTACAGGAAATTTCACATTTAAATATACAGCCGGATGCGCCGCTGATTGGCTTTGTGTCGCGCCTGACCAACCAAAAAGGCTGTGATTTGTTTACGGGAATAATCGATCAAATTATAAAACTTGGCGCGCAGCTATTGATCGTCGGTTCCGGAGACTCATATTACCATGAAATATTCAGTAAATTCACCGAAAAATATCCCGGCAGAGTCTCGACCCATTTTACCTTTGGCGCAGATTGGACACAACCGCTGTATGCCGGCGCCGATATGTATTTGATGCCGTCGCGATTTGAGCCATGCGGGCTGAACCAAATGATTGCAATGCGCTACGGCGCTATTCCTATTGTGCGCGCTACCGGCGGGCTGGCAGATACCGTTACCGAATTTTCTCCGGAAAATGACACCGGTGAAGGCTTTGTTTTTGATGATTATAATCCATGGGACTTATATGGCGCTATTTCTCGCGCTGTGCAATCGTACCGTTTTAAAGATTCATGGCGGAAACTAATGATTCGCGCCATGGCGCGCGATTATTCCTGGACTGCTTCGGCGGCGCGCTATACCGATCTGTATGAACGCGCGTTGGAATTTCACCGCGAAGACGCTGCGTTGAGCGCGCCATCAGATATTTCTGCTTCAATGTACACCCATGAGCCGCTGGATTAGCCAATTGTTTTGCAGGGTTAGCCGCTTGCAGTGAACCATTCCATAGTTAAAATGTGATATGTTTCATTGAATACTTTGCTGTTTTCTTTTATTGTGAAAAGTAGCGCAGTATTTTTTGTGAGGGATGGATTTATTTAATGGGCGCATCACAATTTCCGCAAGATCCGAATCAAACCATTCCGGATTCTTCGGCGACCAAAGATTACCCTGCTATTTACGCAGATCAATCCGCAATTTCCGCTCCGCCGCCGCCGAAATCGGCAAAACCCAAGCGGCATTTGTGGCGAAATATTTTAATCGGTTTTGTTGTTGTTATTTTGGTATTTGCCGGCGCTGCCATCTATGCGCTGAAAGTAACACCACAAGGCGGCGCGTTTGCTTCCGCCTATGGTTTTTGCAACGCAATGAAAAATCAGCAATATTCACAGGCATATTCATACTTGTCACCAGACCTGCAAAAGCAGATTTCGGCCAGCGCGTTTACGAACATTTCGCAGACCGCGGATACTGTTGAAGGCAAAGTAACCGGTTGCACCTTAAACAATGTTACGGCGCAAGGCTCGATTGTGAACGTGCAAAGCACGATAACGCGCAGTAAAATGGGCAGTGAATCCGTCACTATCCAGATGATCAACAATAACGGCTCTTGGCAGATTAATTCCTCGCCGGATCCTAAACTGCTGCCGATTGCAACGGTCTATCAGTTTTGCACTGATATAAAATATCAGCAATACGACGCCGCTTACCAATTGCTCTCGCCGAATTTCCAAGCGGCGGTAACAACTTCGGCGCAGTTTCAGCAGATTTTTAGCGGCTTGCAGAACATTGCCGGAACATTTGTAAATTGTCAGGATCAGCAGGCAGGAATAGATTCAGCTAAAGGGTTGGCGACTATTTATGGCACTATCAGTTTTACCCGGCTGCAAAATATCCCAGTTACCATAAACGAAACTGATACAACTGGTGTTTGGTTGATTGATTCATTAATCATCGATGTTTTGAATAACCCAATACAGATACCGTCGGGCAGTTAATTGCTGCAGCTTCATACAAAAGCGCAGGGCATCTGTATAGTTGCCCTGCGCAATTTTTTTTAGAGGAAGTGTCCGGCGTATTATGCCATGATACTCGTACCCGAATCTACATATAATACCTGACCGGCAATATTTTTCGCGCCTTCAGAGTATAAAAACGCCGCCATTTCAGCGACATCGCTGGCAGTGATATTGCGGCGCATCGGCGCAAATTGTTCAATATCACTGAAAAAGTCGCGTACACCGGGAACGCCCATAGCGGATATGGTGCGCACCGGGCCGGCCGAAATGGCGTTTACACGGATATTGTTCGGCCCCATTTCGCTGGCCAAATAGCGCACGCCGGCTTCCAGCGCCGCCTTAGAAATAGCCATAAGATTATAACCGGGTGTTACCCATTGGCTGGCTTGATATGTAAGGGTGACAATGGAGCCGCCACCTGCCGCTTGCATTAGCGGCTCGGCCCTGTGCGCCGCTGAAACTAAGGAATATGCGCTGATATCCAGTGAAGTAAGAAAGTCGCTGCGTTTCGTGTCGATAAATCGGCCATTTAATGCGTCTGGGCTGGCAAAAGCTACTGCGTGCAATAAAATATCCAGTTTGCCCCATGAATCGGTGAGCGCTTGAAATACTGCGTCCATTTCTTCGTCGTTCTGCACATCACAAGGATAAAGCGGGGTTTCCGGTTTATCTTCAAGTAGTTTGCGCACATTTTTTTCAAAACGATTTTGATAGGTAAACGCCAGAGTGGCTCCTTCTTCCATAAGTTTTTGCGCTATGCTCCAAGCGATGCTGTTGTGATTAGCGACTCCAATGATAAGTCCGTGTTTGCCTTCTAATGTTCCCATGAACAATGTCCTCTCAATACATAATCATCCAGCCGGTATACGCCATTACCACAGACACATAATTTCTGCGCTCGGCGCTGAGCATATAGCTATGGGCCGCTGGGTAACACATGGCAGGGTTTCTGCTTCATAACCGGCGCCGAAACCTTTTACCCTTTGCTGCGGAAGTTTCCGGACCGTTTTTACTGTTTCAATTTCTGCAAGCGCCGGATTAAAACACGCAGAAAATCTGACAGCACAAACCCTGTTTAAAATAACATACTACAATTATATTATATAGTCACATATGAGCGTATTATGTTTTAAAAATTATTGTAACTACTCAGGGGGTATCATGCTTTTGCCTTGTCACATATGCTGGGATTCATAAGGGGCAGCCGCCTATTGTGTGGGATTTGGGGTGCCCCCAAATACATATTTTATGTGAAAATCACCGCGCGGCTCCAACTGAGACCATGCTATCCGGTAGGGGCGATCCTTGCGGCGCAAATTGTTTTGCTCTTTCAGGTACACTATATAGTGTGATGAATGGAGGGGCCAAACATGCCGCAACAGCGAAAAGAAAAATATGCCGAACGGAAACGGATATTGCCGGATGTTGAACCGAATGATCGCGGGTATGCGCATGTATCCATTCCGGCGCAGATATATACCTATTCACCCGAGACGCAGCAAAATCAAGTATTGCCGGCAAATAAGCAGAAATCTGCTATATTTATTGCGGCAAGTATAGTTGTATCCGTCATTTGCTTGGTGGTGTCGGTTGCGGCGTACCGTGTGCTGCAGCAGGAAAGCAGCCGTTTGGCGCAGAATATTACGCACATCGAATCGGATACCGGCTCGGGGAAAAATTCCTCTGCTCCGGCGCACATTCTGCCTGAATCGGCAGCGGTGGGTATAGGCGCTACTTTAAGTTTTGCGGGCTTATCAATTCAGGCGGCCAACAGCCCTGCGCCGCCTGCGAATGCGGATATATCAGCGCCGGCAGGTATGTTTTATATTACCGTTGCTTTCACGATAAAAAATATCGACCCAGTATATCGCCATGCAATTGCGACAAACGATTTCTTGCTCATCGACGCCGCGGGTCGGCAATATTCTCCTGCGGTTGCCGCAATTCAATCGCCATTGCAATCACAAACATTGGCCCCGGGGCAAATTGCATCCGGTGAAATTGCCTTTCTTGCTGCCAGCGGAGGAACAGCGTCGCAGCTTTTTGCGATAGTATATGCGCCAAGTATAGCGTCGGGACATCCGCTTCTATGGAATATGCCGATAACGGCGCCGCAATCGGTTCAACCAACCCCAACCCAATTACTCCCTATGAATGATCCCTAGAATTGTCAGGCGCAAGGGGCATCCGCTTCTTACGAATCCCTGGCGCTGCGCGGAATAGTAAAAATAGATGTTTTTGGTGGTGTTTTCGCTGCGGCACATCTTTGGTGTGGCCGTGCGATACAACCTGACGGTGGCCGATGACCACACGTATGCGGTGGGCGCCACTGCGGTGGTCGTGCATAATATTACTTGTTCTGATGTAATTGCTAGAATAAATACCAATCGTAGGCAGAATCCTACCAAAGGTTCTAATTATGGTGGTTGGGCCATTCTGAACCCTCAAGGACAAGTTGTTAATTTTGGGACATCTGACGGGTATACACATCAAACTTTGGGAACTGCTTTTCATGCAGAACAACAATCAATGGCGCGTGTTAATCTCTATTTTAATTCTACTGGGGGATTAGATAATAGAGAAGGTTGGACAATCAATATTTATACGGAACTGCCTCCTTGCACTGACGCATGTGTCCCATTTATGATTAACTCACCTTACGCACAATCAATCGCACAGGAGGTTTTGAGAGATCGAAGTTCAGACAAACTGGATTGCAGAGCTTTGAGATAGAGCTTTGTTTTGAGAGCAAAGTGATTCAGGTGAGTCGCTT
>JAJYBV010000157.1 GCA_021778805.1 Chloroflexota bacterium
CGCCTGTGGAGAGTTCGTAAGTCCCCGAGTGCTTGCACATGTGGCTGTCGCAAAGATGCAGGAAGAAAACACTGAAGAAGACAGCGCATAAGCGCTGTCCTATTTGGGTAAGTTTTTCAGAACGGTAGTAGAATGAATATCAGGTCACCGGAAGACTGGCTTTGGGGATGGGATACAACCCCGGGCATTGTATCTATTTTGGCGCAGCGCAATGGCTCCGTTATGGTGTGGCGGCGCACAGCGCTGCAGGAACCGGTGATCGCAGAGCGAGATTATTTTCTCCCTTGGGCGCTGATATCCGACATAGCTTTGTTAACCTATCCCAAAATACATTATGATTTACCCGAAAAAGCAGACCCTACGGTGATATATGCGCAAAAATTGCAGGGAACCGGCGCGCTGCAATGGAAGCTTTCCTGCGCCAACAGCAGTTTGCTTGAAAGAAGTATAGTAGCCGGCGCAGAAAAACACGGATACCCCAAAGTCAGCCATATCAACGAGCTGAGCAAAGATGTTGTTTTACGTCTGCCACCTGAAGAGCAGTATCTGATTGTTAGCGGCAGAACGTACTACAAAGGGTTGAATTTTAACGATGTACGACGTTTGCGGTTCGATATTGAAACAACAGGCTTGGATCCTGCGAATAATCAAGTGTTTCTTATAGCCATTCATTCTAATTTTGGTTTTCAATGTATTTTGGATATCGGCGCAAAATCTGTTGATGACGCCGCTGCGGAAAAAGAGTTATTAACTCAGTTTTGCCGGGTTGTGCAGGAAACGGATCCCGATGTATTAGAAAACCATAACATACATGGATTTGATTTGCCGTTTTTATTTTACCGCGCAGAGCGGTTAGGCGTTGCTATGGCGTTGGGCCGCAAAGACGCGCCTTCAATGCTGGGCGCTGCGCGCGGTTCTGTCCGCGGGTATGGGGCTGTTCGCGCAACTGTCGAAGATTCTGATACGTATGCTATTCCGCTTGCGCAGTTTGGCCGGCGGCGCTACAGCATTCAAGGCAGAGAAATCATCGATACGCTCGACGCAGTGCGGCGTTTTGATTTTGCCGCGCGCGCATTGTCAAGCCATGGTTTGAAAGATACAGCAAAATATTTTGGGGTTGCGGCGCCACATCGTGTGTATCTACCCGGCGGCGCGGTATTTGAAACATGGAAGACACAGCCGGATGTTGTGCGCGCCTATGCGATGGATGATGTGATAGAGGCCGGTTCTATTGCGGAAATTTTGGGCGGCGCAGCCTTTGCCTTGGCCCAAATGGCGCCGCGCCGCGGTGAACGCGCCGCCGACGCCGGACCCGCAACAGGGATTTTAGAGCCGATGCTGCTTCGCGCATATTTGCGCGCGCAAACTGCTATTCCGGCGTATACTCAACCCAACGGCGCAACGCATTCCGGCGCTTCAACCATTTTATTTGCCGCCGGGGTTAAAAAACATGTGGTAAAAGCGGATGTGGCAAGTTTATATCCATCTTTAATGCGGCAATTTCACATTGGGTCGCAGCAAGATAGTTTAGGCGCCTTGTTGGGGATTGTCGATCGACTGGTGGAGCAGCGTTTAAAGGCAAAAAATCTTTCTAAAGATACTTCTTTGCCGGAACATATCCGCGCAGGGCAGAATAGTCTTTCCGCTGCAATGAAAATTATTATCAATTCGGCTTATGGCTATTTAGGCGCCGTTCGTTTAGCGCGCTTTGCGGATATTAACGCAGCAAATGAAATTACAAAACGGGGCCGCGACACTTTGAATATTATCTGCGAACAACTTCAACTGCGCGGCGCGGAATTACTGGAGGCCGATACCGATGGCGTATATTTCAGTGTTCCGGAATCTTGGGATGAAGCCGAGGAACGCGCTATTGTGCAAGAGGTAGACGCATTGCTGCCCCCGCTGATTCATTTGGAATATGAGGGGCGATTTATGGCTATGCTATCGCATGAGGTTAAAAACTATGCGCTGCTTACTTATGACGATATCCTTATTTTAAAAGGTGTGGCGTTTCGTTCCAGTAAATTTGAGAAATTTGGCGCTGATTTTCTTATGGAAGCGATTTCGGCGCTGCTGCGCGACCAAGTGGCGCTTATTCCGCAGATATTTCAACGATACCTGGATCTGATTTCTGAAAAAGCGCTTCCGCTGGAAGATCTGCTTACACCTGCGCGGCTGACCAAAAGCAGCAAAGAATATTTAAGCGCACGCCAATCGCGCCGCGAAGCTCCTTATGAAGCGATGCTTGCTGCCGGTAAAACAGTATGGGAAAAAGGTGAACGCATTCGTTTTTATTATGCCGGCCAACGTCAGATAACGTTGTACGCCGGAGCAGATAATCGCAACTACGATACTGCATATTATAAAAAAATTCTGCGTAGCCAATACGCCGCAAAACTGGAAAATGGGCTGAGCCGCGCTGTTTTTGCAGAGTTTTTTTCTCCACCGGAACAGGCAGTGTTATTCCCACTGTAACTACTCAGCGAGCAAAACAAGCCAGGGATTCGTAAGGGGCGGTAGCCCCTTGCGCGGGGTTTGGGGTGTCCCCAAAATATCTTTTATTTTCAAAAATTTCACCAAGGAAATATTCATTGACGGGCAGCAAGGGCGACCGCAAGGGTCGCCCCTACCGGATTGCATCGC